>JAQBPS010000032.1 GCA_028287415.1 Bacillota bacterium
GGCCGGGCGACGCCGGCCATGCTTGAGAAGCTGCGCGTTGAGGCCTACGGCACGCCGACGCCGATCAGTCAGGTGGCCAATATTGAGGTGACCGACTCCCGGACGCTGACAATCAAGCCCTGGGACCGCAGCATGTTGACGCCGATCGCAAAGTCGATCCAGGTCTCAGACCTGGGCCTGAACCCGAACAATGACGGCGTCGTCATTCGCCTCCAGATCCCGCCGATGACCGAGGACCGCCGCAAGGATCTGGTCAAGGTCGTCCACAAGCGGACCGAGGAGGAGCGGGTGGTCGTCCGCAACATGCGGCGCGACGCGAACGATCAGATCAAGAAGACGGAGAAGGACAAGACCGTCTCCGAGGACGAGTCCAAGAGCGCCCAGGCTGAGGTCCAGAAGCTGACCGACAAGTATATCAAGGAAGTTGACCAGATCATGGCCCTCAAAGAGAAGGAGATCATGGAGGTCTAACTGTGGGAGAGTCGGGTCCCGTCCAGCCGCCGGCCGCCGGCACGCTGCCGGACTGGCGGTGGGATGTAATCGGGCTGCCGTGGCTTGAGGCGGAACCGCTCCTGCGAGCCCGGGGCCAATCGTTCGAAACAGTGGTGACTGCACCGACGGGCCGCCCGCTCGGCGTGGGGGCACTGCGGGTCGTGGCCGAGCGGCCGCGACCCGGGGGGCTCCTGTTGGTGTTAGCCTACCGTGATTATCAGCGGCCTTCGCCGTAGCGCGGTATCCCGCGGCCAGGGAGGTTTGTCAGGGGCGTGCTAGACAATTTTCGTAGATTGGTCGGGCTTGAGAAAGCGAAGGCGTCGACCCCTGAACCCGGGACCAATGAGGCTGCCGGGCCACGCCATATCGGCGTGATCATGGACGGGAACGGCCGCTGGGCGGCGCGGCGGGGGCTCCCCCGCACCGCCGGCCACAAGGCCGGGGTGGACGCCCTCAGAGGCGTGGTCAAGGCCTGCCCCGAACTCGGGGTCGAGGTGATCACCGCTTACGCCTTCTCCACGGAGAACTGGAAACGTGAGCCGTCAGAGGTCGACTTTCTCATGTCGCTGCTGGTGGAATACTGCCGGAGGGAAGTCGATCACCTGAACGCCAATGGCGTGCGCGTCATGGTAATCGGCCGCATTGACGAACTGCCGCCGCTCCAGCGAACGGAGATTCACCGGGCCATGGAGCTGACCCGGCACAACGACCGGCTGATCCTCAACCTGGCGGTCAACTATGGTGGACAGGCTGAGCTGGTCGATGCGGTCCGGGCGCTCGCCGCCCGCGTGCAGGCCGGTGAGCTAAGCCCCATGCAGATCGACGAGGTCGCGATCGGGCAGGAACTGTATACGGCAGGGTTGCCGGACCCGGACCTGGTGATCCGCAGCGCCGGTGAGATGCGCCTGTCCAACTTCCTGCTCTGGCAGGCGTCGTATAGCGAGTTCTGGGTCACCGAGGCGCTCTGGCCCGATTTTACCCGGGCGCATCTGGAGCAGGCCATCAACGATTTTCGCTGCCGTGAGCGGCGCTTCGGAGCAGTATCGCAGCAAAGCAGGTGAGTTATGCTCGTTCGCATCGTCACCGCCCTTGTCGGCATACCCTTATTTCTGTGGCTGTTGTATGTGGGGAAATGGCCTCTCTTCGTCCTGGTGGCGGGGATGGGCCTTATTGGCTTTCACGAGTATGTGCGCATGTGGCGGCAAAAGCAGGTCCATGTACCGTTCGCCCTGGGCGGCGCAGCCGTCCTGGGGCTCTTGCTGTGGGCGGCCCTGGCGCCGGGCAACGCCGCCATTCTGGGCGCCATCTTTGCCGGCACCATGCTGGCCGTTCTGATCTGGTTAATTTTCCGCTACCAGGAGCGGTCGGTCCTGGACGCACTGGTGACCGTCGCAGGCGTCGTTTATGTGGGCTGGCTGCTGAGCCACCTGCTGCTGATCCGGGAGCTGGGCGCCGGCACGGGCTGGGACCAGGGCCTGAAGTGGCTGACGCTCGCCTTTATCGTGACCTGGGTCGCTGACTCGTTCGCCTACTTTTTCGGCCGGGCTTTTGGCAAGCACAAGCTGGCCCCGCACATCTCACCGGGCAAGTCGGTGGAGGGGGCGGTCGGCGGGGGTGTCTGCACGGTGATCGTGGGCGCACTCTGGGGCCCGGTGATCGGCATCGCGGCCTGGCAGGGCGGGTTGATCGCCGCGTGCGCTTTTGTGCTCTCCGTCCTGGGCGACCTGGCCGAGTCCGCCCTCAAGCGGCACACCGGGGTCAAGGATTCCGGCGCCCTGCTGCCGGGCCACGGCGGGGTGCTCGACCGATTCGACAGTAGCCTTTTTGTGCTACCGTTCGTCTATTACGTAGCAAGGTTCTTTTTCTCTTAGTTGGTGCACCGTGGAAGGGGGAGGGCGTGAATGCCGTTCTGGGCGTATTTGGTAGGGATTCCTTGCTTCGGCCTCCTGATTCTGGTGCATGAGGCGGGGCACTACCTGGCCGCCCGCTGGAACGGCATCGCCGTCGCTGAGTTCGCCATTGGCTGGGGGCCCCGGATCTGGGGCTTCGAAGCCGGCGGCACAGTGTGGAACCTGCGGGCGATTCCCCTGGGCGGGTACGTCCGCTGGCACGAAGAGGGGGCGCAGGCGTTTGCACAGGCGCCGGTCCGGGCCCGCTTCTGGGCCCTGGTCAGCGGACCGCTGGCCAACCTGCTGCTCACGTGGCTAGCGCTGCTGGTGCTGTTCGGCCCCGTCCTCGGATGGGGCTGGGCGGCCGTGCCGATGTCGCTGAAGATAATCGGCATGCAGACCTCTGAGTGGCTCACGGCGATTGGCGGCCTTTTCCATGGCGCCGGGGTCAACCTGCAGGGGCCGGTCGGCATTGCCCACATGGCCGCCCAGCAGGCGGCGCTCGGCCCCGAGCAGCTGCTCTTTTTCGCCTCCTTCCTGAGCCTCAACCTGGCCCTCTTCAACCTCCTGCCCTTCCCGGCCCTGGACGGCGGCCGCCTTTGCTTTCTCGGCCTGGAACGCATCCGGCGACAGGCGCTCGACCCGCATGTCGAGGGCTGGATTCACGCCGGGGGCTTCCTCCTGATGATGCTGCTGGCGTTAGCGACTACCGTGAAGGACCTGCTGGCTTAAACGGGAGGTATGTCAATGGTAAAGCCATGGCTCTATTCGCTGGCGGCGCTGGCCGGCTTCTTGATTGCCGTCTACATTGTGGTGGTCTACGGCTTGCCGCTTATCATGCCCTTTGTGGTCGCGCTGGTCGTCGCTGAACTGATCGAGCCCGTTGTCGCGGCGGTGACCCGCCGTGAGAAGGTATCGCGTGCCGTCGCCACGACGGTCACCCTGCTTCTGTTTACAATCCTGATCACGATGGCGGTTACGGCCGGCATCGGGCGCCTGGCGCAGGAACTGGGCGGCATTCAGGCGCAGATGCCCATCCTGTTTGCCATGACTATGGATCTTGCGGAGCGCTTTTCACTGGTGCTGGGCGCCCTCCATGCCAGCCTGCCCTCGTCTGCACAACAGCTCATCGGGGCGAACCTGGCAAGCTTGCAGGGAAGTCTCAGCAGCCACCTGCCGGACCTGACCAAAACGCTCGGGGTGGTGAGCAGCCTTCCGTCCTTCATCATGAACACCATGATTGCGCTGCTCGCGACGTTCTTTATGAGCCGGGATCGGCATGAGATCGGGGCGTTCCTGCTCTCCCTCTTTCCCGGCGTGTGGCGCCGCAAGATCCGGCTGGTGAAGGCGGACGTCTGGTCCAGCGCCATGGGCTGGGCGAAGGCGCAGTTTCTTCTGATCAGTCTGACCGCAGTTGAGAGTATTATCGGGCTCTCCCTGATCGGCTCCAATTACGCCGTGCTGATGGGCATTGTGATTGGCATTTTCGATCTCATGCCGCTGCTCGGGCCGGCCACCGTCTTCATTCCCTGGATTCTCTATCTCCTGCTGTTCGGTTCCAAGGCATTCGCTGTCAAACTGCTGGTGGTCTATGCGATTGGCGTGGTCATCCGGCAGATCCTGGAGCCGAAACTGCTCGCCGACCGCATTGGCCTGCACCCGCTGGGGATCCTAGTCTCGATCTACCTGGGCTTCCAGGTCTTCGGGGCGCTGGGCTTTGTGATCGGCCCGCTGATCGGGGTGCTGCTCAAGGCGATGATCAACTCGGGGCTCCTGCCAATCTTTCAGGACGAGCCCCCCGTTTAATCCGAATCCGTTGAGGGGACGACTATGCGCATGAAAGGCATCAGCATTATTGGGTCCACCGGTTCGATCGGTACACAGGCGCTGGACGTCATTTCACGCTTCCCGGACCGCTTCCGGGTGACCGGGCTGGCCGCGGGCAGCCGCGTGGACGTGCTGTTCGGGCAGGTGCGCGAGCATCGCCCGGAGGTGGTCGCGGTGCCGGGGCCGGCCGAGGCTGCCGGGCTGAAACGTCTGCTGGCGGAGTATCCGGACGGCGAGAAGCAGCCCGAGATTCTCCACGGGGCGGAGGGGCTGGAGGCCGTGGCGACCCATCGCGACGCCGGCATGCTGCTGACCTCGGTGGTCGGCGCTCTCGGCCTCAAGCCGACGCTTGCCGCGATCGCCCGGGGCAAGGAGATCGCCCTGGCGAACAAGGAGACTTTGGTGGCAGCCGGCGAGCTGGTGATGGCCGCTGCGCGCAGGCATGGTGCGAAGATTATTCCCGTAGACTCTGAGCACAGCGCACTTTTTCAGTGCCTGGTGGGTGAGGAGCCGAAGCGGGTGCGCAAGCTGATCCTGACCGCATCCGGCGGGCCGTTCCGGGGCTGGAAGGACCTCTCCATGGTGACCAAGGAGCAGGCGCTCAAGCACCCCCGCTGGGTGATGGGCGCCAAGGTGACGATCGACAGCGCCAGCCTCATGAACAAGGCGCTGGAGATGATCGAGGCCCGCTGGCTGTTCGATATCCCGATGGAGCAGATCGAAGTGGTGATCCACCCGCAGTCGATCGTGCACTCGGCGGTCGCGTTCGTTGACGGCAATGTG
>JAQBPS010000078.1 GCA_028287415.1 Bacillota bacterium
CCTCGGCCCGGGTGAACTGCTGGTGCTCCGCCGGCGGCCAGTCGGCGGTCTCCATCCACACCGGCTGCTCATCGGGGTTCAGGGTGAGGCAGGCCAGCTTGTCGCCGTCGTAGCCGACGACGAGGCCATACTCGGGCAACCCGAGCAGGTCGTAGCTGATCACCGGGCGCCCGCCCTCGATCGACTCCCGGATGCGGGTCAGCACACCGGCGCGAACGTCGGCGTAAGTCTCATCGGCAGGGCGGGCGGCGACCCGCTTGAACCAGGCGCCCAGATTCTCCCACAACGGGAAGACATCATGAAAGTTGAGGTCGAACGGCGAACTGGGCGAGATGACGAGGTCAAGTGTCAGCCGGAAGGCGTGGCCGGACACGCCCATGACGTAGGGCTGGGGCAGATCCCGGCCCGCCGCCGCCAGCAGCCCGCCGAGGGCGCCCCCGAGCGAGACCCAGTGGGGGCGGAACCGGACGCCCGCCAACAGCTTACTCACCCCTGAACACCGGCGGCCGCTTCTCGGCAAATGCCCGCAGCCCCTCAAGCCGGTCGGCCGTCGGGATGAGCGACTGATACCCCTCCCACTCCAGGGCCAGGCCGGCAGCCTCCGCCAGCCCGCCGTTCATCGCCCGCTTGGCGGCCCTTACCGCCAGGGGCGCGTTGGCGGCGATCTCTTTGGCAATCTCATGAACGGTTGCCATGAGGTCGGCTCTCGGCACGACCCGGTTGGCCAGGCCGATCCGCTCGGCCGCGGCGGCGCTCAGCTTGCGGGCGGTGAAGATCAACTCCTTGGCCATCGCCGGACCGACCAGCTGCGGCAACCGGGTGCAGCCGCCCGCCCCGGGGATGATCGCCCAGGAGGTCTCGGTCAGGCCGATCTGCGCATCTTCCGCCATGACGCGGATGTCGCAGGCGAGGGCCAGCTCGCAGCCCCCGCCGAGGGCCGTCCCGTGGATGGCGGCGATGACCGGCATCGGCAGGTGCGCGTACAGGTTGACCGTCTCCCGCAGGAGGTGGACTGTCTCGAAGACCTCGGTCTCATTGAGGCCCGCCCGCTCCTTGAGGTCGGCGCCCGAGCAGAAGGCCTTCGCCTCGCCGCCATGGACGATGACGGCTCGGATGTGGCGGTTGACGGCCAGCGCCCGGGCGGCGGCGGCCAGCTCTTCGATCACCTGGCGGGAGAGTGCGTTGTAGCGCTCGGGGTTGTGCAGTTGAACGGTAGCGATGGAGCCACCCATCGACAACAGTACTTTGGCTTCGGCCATCAGTAACGAACCTCCCTATAACACGCCGTAGCCGCGGAAGACCCGCAGGGCGGTGAGCGTAGACTCGGTCTCAAAGCCTTCCTCGGCGGGCCAGGCGCCATCCGCGCGCTGGCGTAGCGCGAGCTTGTCGAGCTGCTGCGCCAGGGGGAGCAGAAAGGGCCCGCCCGCTCCGACTTCGAGGGCGCAGGTGAGCCACCAGCCGAGCGCGGGGGCGTCCAGGTTGCGTTGCTCCAACTGTGCAAACAGCTCACGGTTCGGCCCGTCCAGCCGATAGAGCACGGCCCAGGCCAGCGCCAGCGTCTGCGTATAGGCATCATCTGCATTGACCGCCTCGCGCAGCCACCGCACCGCCCGGCCAATCGGGTCCATGTGCTCCGGGGCGAGCGTGAATATCGTGTAGGTAGCGTTTGCCGTCACGTAGGCGGTGGCCTTCGGGTCCGATTGCGCCGTCCAGAACGGCGACATGGTCGCGACCTCCGGCGACTCCCGCCAGGAGCCGTCCGGCTGTTGATTGCGCCGCAGGAACGCAACGGCCCGGGATGCCATCGGCGAACCGGCCAGCGGCGGCATGTCCTTCAGCACCGACAGCATGTAGCAGGTGGTGTCGATGCTGCTGGGATTGCCCGGCTGCTGGACCAGCGGGAAGCCGCCGTCCGGGTTTTGCAGCGCCTCCAGCGCCTTGACGACCTCCCGCTCGGGACGGGCGCCGGCGAAGATGCCCGCCAGGCGGGCCTGGTCCCTGGAACCGGCGTGGGCCAGGACAAACGCCCTGGCCCGTTCACCATCAACGTTGAACAACGGAAGTGGCAAGGCTTGACTACTCCTCTGTCTCGATCTCCATGCGCAGCAGGGCGGCGGCAAAGTTCTTGCCCAGATTGTCGCTCCGCAGCGACCGGGGTGCGCCCCCGCCGAGTGCGCCGTGTACGAGAAACTTCAACGCCTGCACGTTCGGTACCTCCCACATTTGGACAGGTCCGCTGGCAACCGGCTGGAAGTAGTTTGCCACCCGTTCCTCCGTAACATAGCGGCGGATGACGGCCCAGGCGGCATCATCGTTGGCGAAGAGGGAGATGTCGGAGGTGTCGCCCTTGTCGCCGGAACGCGCATGGCAAATATCGATCAGGCGGATTTTCCTGGCCATTCCCTACACCTCCTCCACCGTGATGCGGACGTGCGGCTCCACCAGCTCGCGGGGGATCAGGGTCGACCAGAGGCCCATCAGTTCCCGGGGCACCGGCGTGCCGGCGACGGCCGAGGCCGTGGGCGGGCCGGAGAGCAGCAGCGGCGGGAACTCCCGGGCGAGGACCTCGCAGTCCTGCTTATTCCTGGTGCGGATGGCGATGCGCAGCCGCACCTCGTTGATCTGATCCTCGTCGACCGGCTCCGGGGCAAGGGCGCCCCACAGCGAGTTGATGCCGATGTACTCCAGCCGGGTCTCCTCCGGCTTCACGCCCTGCATCTCCAGCCGCTTCAGGACGATCTCCGCCGCCCGCTTCGCTTTCGAGTAAGCCTTGGGCCAGCCGAACGAGATGTAGCCCTCGCCCATCCAGCCGTCGGCATAGCCGAGCAGGGCCTTGAGCGTCGGCGGCGCCGGGCGGCCCTGCGTGCCGCTGACCCGGACGCGATCCGTGCCCGCCTGTTCGATCTTCGTCGTAGTCAGATCGCAGATCACGTCGGGCGTGATGTAGGTCGTGGGGTCATGGATCTCATAGAGGAACTGCTCCTTCACTGTCCGGACGGTCACGGCGCCGCCGGTCCCCTCCGGCTTCGTCAGAATGAATGAGCCGTCCTCGCTCACTTCGGCGACGGGGTAGCCGATGCGCTCGAGGTTTTGCATCTGCTCCCAGCCCACCTGGAAGTTGCCGCCGGTCACCTGGCCGGAGCACTCCATCAGGTGGCCGAGGAGAATGCCCTGGGCGAGCTTGTTCCACTCCTCCGGCCC
>JAQBPS010000567.1 GCA_028287415.1 Bacillota bacterium
CTCAGCGTGCTTAAGTGAGTTACCGCTCGAACTCTGCTACGGTGCGAGAACCGCCCGAGGAAGACAGGAGGTCGGTGAGTGCCATGAGCGTTTTCCCTGCCCCAGATGAGCGGGCCAATCCGTATCCGTTCTACGCATCCATGCGCGAAAAGAATGCAGTGGCGCACGATCCGAAGCAGGGTTTTTGGTCGGTCTTCCACTATGGCGACGTCAAGCAGGTCCTCTCTGACTACGAGGCATTCTCTTCGGAGTTCCGCAAGATGAGAGGCGCCCGCTTGGGCGCCGAAGCAATGGCACAGGGTCCGAACCTGGGCAGCAGTTTGATCGGCAGCGATCCGCCCCGGCACCGCCATTTGCGTGATCTCATTTCCCGGGCTTTCACCCCCCGCGCGGTCGCGAACATGGAGCTGCGCATTGCGGCCATCGCAGACGAGATGCTCAATAAAGTTGCCAAACAGGGGCACATGGATCTAGTGGCAGACCTGTCCGATCCGCTGCCGGTCATCGTGATCGCTGAAATGCTGGGGGTACCGTCCGAAGACAGAGTGCAGTTCAAGCGGTGGTCAGACCAGGTGGTGGGTGGTTCCGACAATCTCTTCCAGGAGAGCCCGCCGGCTGGTGTGCGTCCATCAGAAGCAGCCATGAAAGAGATGAGCGCGTACTTCCGGAGCATCATCGACGATCGCCGGATGCAGCCGCGGGATGACTTGATCAGTGAGCTTGTGTCCGCAGAAATCGAGGGGCAGCGCCTCTCGGAAGAGGATCTTTTGTCCTTTTGCATGCTGCTGCTGATCGCCGGCAACGTGACAACCACCAACCTGGTTACCAACGCGGTCCTGTGCTTCCTGCGGTACCCCGAGGAACTGGAACGCCTCAGGGCGAATCCTGCCCTGCTCCCCTCGGCCATTGAGGAGGTGCTGCGGTTCGAGTCGCCGGTTCAGGCGATGGCAAGGATCACGACTCGGGACGTGACGCTGTCAGACCGCACCATCCCGGCCGGAGAACGAGTCATCGCCTGGATTGGCTCTGCCAATCGGGATGGTGCACACTTTGATGAACCGGACCGATTCGACGTGGCTCGGTCGCCCAATCCGCACATTGCCTTTGGATACGGACTGCATTACTGCATTGGCGCACCACTCGCCCGCCTGGAGGCAAAGGTGGCACTTGGTGCCATGCTGGAACGCTTTGATGCGATCAAGCTGGCAACGCCGGAGCCGCTGGAAGCAACCAAAGGTTTTATTCTCCACGGGTGGCAGAACGTACCATTACAGTTCGCCCTTCGTTGAGACAAGGCATAGGCGTGTACCCCCATCCAGATCTGGATGGGGGTACGTTGCTGTTGGGGAGACCGTCACACGCGAGCTAACATGCGGTCTGCCTCATCAAAGGGCGCCTTGGCCATGCCCGTTCGCCTCCCTGCTCAACCGGAGGTGATGGTGACGCTGCTGGCGGAGCTTGCGACTTCGATGTCGTAACACGGGCCACTCACTTCATAGCCAGGACTTTGCAGCCGCACGTCGTTGCCCAAATCGCTGAAGATTTGATCGTCGAAGACAAATTCGGAGGCCCAGCCCTTGAGGTGGACGCGTGCGGCGACGCCTGCCGGACGTCGAACGGTGATCAATGATGCTCGGTGTCACCGGCCAATTCTCGGCGGTGGATAACCTGCTAACCGGTGAAGAGAACCTGCTTTTGATCGCAGACCTGCACCACCTGAGCCGATCTGAAGGTCGGCGGCGTACGGCCGCCCTGCTCGACCGCTTCGATCTGGCCGATGCGGCCAATCAGCTGCCTGCCACCTACTCGGGCGGCATGAGGCGTCGACTCGACCTCGCGATGACCCTGGTCGGTGACCCCCGCATCATCTTCCTCGACGAGCCGACCACCGGCCTCGACCCGCGCAGCCGCCGCATGATGTGGCAGATCATCCGCGACCTGGTAGCTGGCGGCGTCACGATCATGCTCACCACGCAGTACTTGGAAGAGGCGGACCAGCTCGCCGACCGGATCGCGGTTCTCGATCACGGGAAGCTGGTTGCCCAGGGGACTCCCGACGAGTTGAAACGCCTCATCCCCGGTGGCCACATCCGCTTGCAGTTCGCCGACGCGACCGGGCTCGAATCGGCCGCCCGGACCCTGGGCGAGGTGGTGCGCGACGACAGCGAGCTCACGCTCCAGGTCCCAAGCGACGGCAGCGTCCGGTCACTGAAGGGCGTGCTCGACCGGCTCGACCACGAAGCGATCGCGGTTAACGGCGTATCGGTTCACACCCCCGACCTCGACGACGTCTTCTTCGCCCTCACCGGCCACCCTCATACACGGAAAGGTGATGTACAATGAGTACTCGTTCTTTTGCCCTACGCGATTCAGCGACAATGCTGCGGCGTGACTTCCGGCACTCGCTGCGCAACCTCTCAATGACGATCAGTGGCCTGTTTGTGCCAATCGTGATGCTGGTGTTATTCGTCTACTTTTTCGGCGGCGCGATGGGTGCTGGCCTTGGCGGCACCTACATCGATTACGTCGCACCCGCGATCATCATCATGACTGTGGGCAGCGGGTGTGCGACGACCGCGGTGAACCTCGTCATGGACATGAACGAAGGCATCATCGACCGCTTTCGCACCATGGCGATCTCCCGTGCCTCGGTGCTAACCGGACAGGTCCTCGGAAGCCTGATCCGGACGATGATCAGCGTCTGCCTCGTCATCGGCGTCGCGCTGCTCCTGGGCTTCCGGCCCACCGCGGGTCCCGCCGCCTGGATCGCGGCGCTCGGGGTCATCGCGTTGTTCACCCTCGCGCTCACGTGGATGGCGGTCGTGTTCGGGCTGGTGGGCAAAACGCCTGCGGGAGCCAATAGCCTCTCCCTCATCTTCCAGTTCCTGCTGCCGTTCACCAGCAGTGCGTTTGTCCGCCCGGGCTCGATGCCAGACGGAGTACGCTGGTTCGCCTCCTACCAGCCCTTCACGGCCGTCATCGACACGCTGCGGGGGCTGCTGATGGGCACACCAATCGGACACAGTGGCGTACTAGCCGTCGCCTGGTGCGCTGGCCTCACCCTGGTCGGATACCTCTGGGCACGAGCGGTATACAACCGCGATGCTGTACGGTAGGTTCCATACGGAGGACCGCGAAGCCTCGCAAGGATTGGAGGGGTCAGCGCATCCGAACCCGCAAACGGTCGGCTTCGGGTTTGGCACGCTGACCCTGACTCGACTGTATAAAGATGCATTTATCAGTAAAACAGGTACGGTGTGTACGACTTGGGCTCTCTTGATGCCGGGCGGATAACCGTTGATGTCTGGGCGCAGCGAGGCTACCTTTCACGCGCGTGAATGTCTTTCCCATCGGACTTAGTAAGGTGTATCATCTTATAGCATAGGTACCGATTTAAT
>JAQBPS010000141.1 GCA_028287415.1 Bacillota bacterium
CGCCTTGCCGAGATCGCGGATCGCCGAACGGGCATGGAACGTATTGTACGTGCAGACCGCGGCCACCTTGTCTCGCCCATATTTGCGGTAGACGTACTCGGCCACCTCATCGCGGCGGCGCGCATCGAAATCAATGTCGATATCCGGCTTCTCGGCCCGCTCCAGGCTCATGAACCGCTCGAACAGGAGGCCGCGGCCGACCGCATCCACATCCGTAATAAAGAGGCAGTAGGCGACCGCCGAGTCAGCGGCCGAACCCCGCCCCGCGCAGCGAATACCGCGGCTGCGGGCGTATCGGGCCACGTCCCAGACCAGCAGGAAGTAGTCCTCGTAGCCGAGCTGGATGATGATCTTCAGCTCGTGCTCCAGCCGCGTCCGGACTTTCTCGCTGATGCGGCCGTAGCGCTCCTGCGCGCCGGCGAAGGTCAGCTCCCGCAGGTAGGCGGCAGCGCTCATGCCGCCAGGGATTTCAAACTCGGGGAACAGCTTCGCCTCCAGGTCCAGGGCGGGCCCGCACTGCTCCGCAATCTTCAGCGTGTTCGCCAGCGCCTGCGGCAGGTGCGCGAACCGGCGGCCCATTTTGGCCGCCGGCTTCAGGTAATTTTCTGCGTTGAGGCGGCGCTCGGCGTGGGGCTGGTCGAGCCGGGTCAGTGTGCGGACGCATGTGAGCAGGTCGTGGATGTAGAACTCTTCCTTGGTGCGATAGTGCACGTCGTTAGATGCGACCAGCGGGATGCCCAGGTGCTCGCCCAGGTCGCGCATCGCCGTTTGGAGCATGCGTTCACCGGGCAGGCGGGTGTCCTGGACCTCCAGGTAGAAGCGGCCCGGGAACCAGCTGGCATAGCGGCGGGCGGCCGCCTCCGCCTCGGCAAGGTGGCCGCGCAGGATCAGCGAGGGGATCTCGCCGCGACGGCAGCCGGACATGGCGATCAGGCCGTCGGTGTCGTGGCTGAGGGCATCGAACGGCGCCGCGGGCTGGAGCCGGTCGTGGCCGGGCGCCAGCGCCAGCAGGCCGCCGGGCCCGGGCACCGGGTCGGCGCCCAGGTGGGCCGCCGTGATGATCCGGCAGAGGTTTGCGTAGCCCTGCGGGCCTTGGGCGAGCATGGTCAGGTGGTGGCCGCCCCGCAGCGTCACCTCGGCGCCCTGGATCGGGATGATCCCGGCAGCGAGGCACTTCTGCTGAAACCGGACGGCGCCCGAAACGTTGTCATGGTCGGTCAGTGCGAGGGCAGGCATGCCCTGGAGGGCCGCCTCCGCGACCAGGTCATCGAGCCGGGAGGCGCCGTCCAGGAACGAGAACGGCGAGTGGACATGCAAGTGGACAAAGGACATGGACCTCACTCCCCGGATGAGTTCGTGGCGAACTCCGGGTACTGCTTCAGCTTCTTGTAGAGCGCCGCCCGGGAGAGTCCCAGAAACTTGGCGGCCCTGGTGCGGTCATTGTGACAGGCGGAGAGCGCCCAGCGGATCAGGTGCAGTTCAGCCGACTTGATGTAGCGCTTGAACGGCACCGGCGGAGATGCCTCCACCAGGCAGCCGGCCACCTCGGGCGGCAGGTGCCGCCGGTCGATCGGCCCGTACGGCCCGGCCAGCAGCAGCGCCCGCTTCAGTGCGTTCTCGAGCTCGCGGATGTTGCCGGGCCAGTCATAGAGCAGCAGCGCAGCGATCGCCTCCGCCATCAGGTTCGGCGGCAGCACCCCCCGCTCCATCTGGCGGGTCAGCATCTCCTGCGTGAGCAGCTCAATGTCCTCCTTGCGCTCCCGCAGGGGCGGCAGGGTGAGCTGGAGCACGTTGAGCCGGTAGTAGAGATCCTCCCGGAACTGACCCGTGTTCTTCAGCGTGCCCAGTTCCCGGTTCGTCGCTGCGATCACCCGGCTGTCGGCACGGCGGGTCTCAACGGCGCCGACCGGGTCGAACGTTTTGTCCTGGAGCACCCGCAGCAGCTTGGCCTGAATCGGCAGCGGCACCTCGCCGATCTCGTCGAGGAAAATCGTGCCGCCGGCCGCCAGATCGAACTTGCCGAGCTTACCCTCGCGATTCGCACCCGTAAAGGCGCCCTTGGCGTAGCCGAACAGCTCTGATTCCCACAGATTATCCGGCACGGTGGCGCAGTCGACCTTGACAAAGGGGCCGTTCGCCCGGTGGGAATGGCGGTGAATGTAGTCCGCCAGCCGCTCCTTGCCGGTCCCGCTCTCGCCTTGCAGCAGCACCGTGTGCTCGCTGCGCGCCAGCTTCCCAGCCTGATCCAGCAGTTCTTGCATCCGGGGATTGCGTGTAATGAACTCCATTAGCGTCACCTCGTAAAAGGCTCAATAACGACCTGTGGGGCAAGCGGAGTAATCGTTCACCACCTTTCACTACCACTGGTAATTTTCGGGTGATAAGGTGGTGAAGGATTACGCAGCGCTGCGGAGTCACCGTTCGCCACCTTTCACTACCACTGGTAAGTGTTCAGGTGATAGGTGGTGAAGGATTACGTGCGCTCTCTGACCCCCCGCTCATGAAGCAAGTTCTGTGCCAGGGGCGGAACCGAGGTGCAGATCCGCACTGCACATGGGCTGCGGGGATCTATGATCACAGGCTATGGCGCTGGCGTTGTCTCCAAACGTGGACCTGAGCCCGGAGATGTGTCTCGCAATCGAGACTAATCACTTTCGAACATATGTTCTTATCAGCAGTGTACTACCGGAACATATGTTCGTCAAGAAGCAAACAAGGTCCCGTTGCTTTCCAGCGGGGCCCCCGCATTGTGGGATGTGCTGGACGCCAAGCTGGAGCTATAGCGCGGGCGTGTTAATGGCCACGGATTGCACGGGTTACACTGATTTGGGGACATAAACACAGATCAAAACACATAAAATATATACGGTGGCGGCACATTTGTAACCAATTGTTCAACCGGACCATGTCTCTTCAAGCTGCGATAGGAATGCCAAAGGGTTCCGGCGATA
>JAQBPS010000572.1 GCA_028287415.1 Bacillota bacterium
CGTCGATCGGGACCGGAGGGCCGTACCCGAAGGACGGGTAAACCGCGTTCGGGATCGGTACGACACTGGTCGTCGGGATCAGGTTGAACTGCGGGATGGCACCGTGGCATACGTTTGCGATCGGACCGTAAACCGTGTGGCAGGGCGGGCAGAACGCCGGGCCGGCGCCCCAGGGTCCAGGGCCGCCGAATCCATCAAATCCTAAAGTAGGCAGAGCCACGTAACGCACCTCCGTCAGAATGTCGGGGGCTCACTGCTAAACTATGCTTCCAGGAGACTGGCGGTTAACATAAGAAACTTGCGCCCGGAAAGGATGCAGCGCCACTATGCAGAATCCTTCAGCATGCAAATGTTTCGAGGGAGGCATGACACGTGCTGCGCCCACTCCTTGACCTGCTGGCCGCTGAGCTGTCCGGTCAGAACTGCCTGGATCATGTCCAGACGATCACCCGCTACCACCGCATCCAGGCCAGCCCCGGCTACCGGGCGGCGGCGGACGAGTGCCTGCAAATCCTGAAGGGCGGCGGCGTGGAGGCCCGGATCACCAGCTACCCGGCGACCGGGCGGAACTGGCACTGGACAAGCCTCACCCCGCAGGAATGGGCGTGCCGCGACGCGGAGCTCTGGCTGCTCGGGCCGGATGGTGAGCGCGTGGAGCGGCTCGCCTGGTTCGATGAGCTGAACCTGTCGATCATCCAGCGGTCGTGTGCGACACCGGCGGAGGGCGTCAGCGCCGAACTGGTGGTGATAGCGGATGCGCTGAACCCCGCCTCCTGGGCGGCGCAGGCGGTCACCGGCAAGATCGCCCTCGTGGGCAACGGCGACATCCACCGGATGCTGCAACTGGCCCGCAGCTACGGCGCTGCCGGGCTGGTGACGGCACGCATGAGTTACGACCCGCCCACCCGGCCGGTCGGCGATCTGGCAGATGCGCTCCAGTACACATCGTTCTGGTGGTCCGAAGATGAGGAGAAGGGCTGGGGCTTCGTCCTGAGCACCCGGCAGGGCGAGCGGCTGAAGCAGCTCGCCGGCAAGGGTCCCGTCCGGCTGTGGGCACGTGTGGACGCCAGCTTCACCGACGGGTCGATCGAGAACGTGGAGGCGATCATTCCGGGTGCCACCGCTGAAGAGGTGCTGGTGATCTCCCACCTCTGCCACCCCAGGCCCAGCGCGAACGATAACGCCACCGGTCCCGCCACGGTGATGGAGACGGCCCGCACCCTGCAGAAGCTGATTGCGTCGGGCCAGCTGCCGCAGCCGCGCCGGACGATCCGCTTCCTCCATCCGCCGGAGATGACCGGCACGTACGCCCACCTGGCGGCCCTTGCGCCGGAGGAGCGGGCCCGGGTCGTCGCAGCGCTGAACGTGGACATGGTGGGCCAGAAGCAGGAGGCGACCGGCTCGGTCCTGCTCTGCGAGTATCCGCCCATGGCCTGCCCTTCCTTCGCCGGCGACCTGATGGCCCTGATCCTGGGCGAAGTGGCCCGGGAGACGAGCCCACTCTCCGGTTTCGGGACGAAGTATGCCCGGTTCCGCCATGCGGTGACCGCCTTCTCGGGCGGCTCTGACCACTACATTGCCGCCGACCCGACGGTCGGCATCCCCTGCCCGATGATCATCCAGTGGCCGGACCGCTTCTATCACACGAGCGCCGACACCATCGACAAGGTCGACCCGGCGATGATGCAGCGGGTGGGTATGCTGACCGGCGCGTATGCCTACTTCCTCGCCAACGCGGGCGCCAGGGAGGCCGGCTGGCTCGCCGGGGAGATGGCTGCGCTCTTCCCGGCCCAACTGCACGGGGCGGTGAGCGGCTCGCCGGACCCCGCAGCTGCGGTCGGCTTCCGGGTGGAGCGCAAGCTGGCCGACCTGGATTCGCTCAGGCGGCTCGTAGCGGCGGGGGCTGAGGAGGCGGAGCTGGAGCCGCTGCTGGCCCTCTGCCGCCACCAGGTGGAACTGACCGCCGACCTGGAGTTACAGCGGACGCTCGTGCTGGCGCCTCCCACCGTCGCAGTAGGAGCCGCCGCAGCAGCCAGCACCGCCGCAGCAGCCATCATGGCCGATGTGGAACCCGCCACCACGGTGGGCTGGACCGGGCCCGCGGACCTTCAGGCCATCTGCCCCGCCCGGGTTCACCCCGGCCCGATCAGCCTGCGGCACTACCTCCCCCGTCTGACTGCGTCGGAGGCCGAGTCCTGGCGGGCCTTCGCCGCAGCGCACCCCGCGGCCGACCGCATGGCAGACTACCTCGGCTACTGGGCCGATGGCCGGCGCACCCTGGCCGACATCTGCCGTCTGACGCACCTGGAGACCGGCCTTCACGACGATATCGGCGCCCTCGGCTACTGCCAGCTGCTCGCCCGCCTGGGCCTCGTCACTGGCGTTTAGCGCATCGTAACCGAATGCCATAGTTGTCGTTATAGCTGGCAGAGCAAGCACACGGGGGGTTTTCGGATGCTCGGGATGAAGCGGCCGGCAGCGGTCCTGCTGGCCCTGGTGACGGCAACGAGTCTGACCGGCTGCAACATGCCCTGGAAAAAGGCGACAAAGGCCCCGGCGCAAGTCGAAGCAGCCCCGCCGCCCGAAGGCCCCGCCGCGGGCATGTTCCCCTCACAGGATCAACATCTGTCGTTCACCGTTACCGACCGTGGCAAACAGCCGATCGTCGTGGATGAGGAGCTGATCCGCGAGGGCGAGCGGCTGGTGGCAGCGCAGGGCGGCGTCGCCCCGTACGCCACCTGGCTCCTGAACGCCGACGGCGTCTGGCGCAAGGATCCGAAGGGCACAGCGCTCCTGCGCTACCTCCCGCGGACCCTGCGGGACACCCAGGCGTGGAAGCAGACCAGCGACGGTGCGGACGTCTGGTTCCGGGTCGCTCGGGCGGAGAAGGGCTGTGCCCTGCCGGCCGGGGTGCAGGCCGAACAGTGCTGGGGGCTGACCGTGATCAACCGCGGCGAGAAGACCGAGTTCCTGTTTGCCAGCGGGCTGGGGCCGGTCTCCGCGGACTCAGAGAACTGGAAGACACCCTCCAGCTCCTTCGCCAAGAAGGTGACAGCAGCTCAGCCCGGCAAGCTGCAAAGCGCCGCCCGGGGCAAGCTGATCGCCCAGGCGCCGGCCACCACCGCCACGCCCGCCCCCGTCATCCCGGTCTCCGATGCAGACTTCACGAAGGCGCTTGAGGCCGCTAAACCCCAGGCGTCCGGCAGCTAGGTTCTGATGATGGCTGCGCCCGACTGAACAGCATGGATCGGCCGGCCGTTGCTGCCAGCAATCCAAGAGGCGCCACAAGCGAAAGGCTTTGTGGCGCCTCTTAATTTTGCACGCAGAGCGCTGTCCTTTATTGACCACCTGGCGCCTGTTGGTAGTAGACTTGCTGCTGCTGCTGCTGAGCGACCGGGGCCGCGCAGTTCTGGCAGTAGTTCGCCCCCAGCGGGTAGGCGGACCCGCAGTTTGGGCAGCCGGTCGGGGCGACCGGCATGGTCGGCGCCTCGTGAGGCTTGAAGAAGGAGAGTTCCTGCGCCTGCTTGATCCGGGGCAGCAGGACGAGCCACAATGCGACGACGGCGGCATACATAAGGGCGCTGCCGAAGCCGACCTCCATCAGACTTGAGACGTCCTGCACCTTCGCATTGCGGCTGAATGCCGCCAGGTCGTAGAAACCGTGCAGCAGAACCGGCCAGGCAAACGCCTGGAGGTAGTTTTTGATGCGTTCCTGTGGCGTGCGGGCATAGCGGGCCATGCCCATGTGGTAGCCCATGATCATGCCGACGATCACGTGCAGCGGCACTGCGGTGGTCGATCTGACGAAGGCGTTCATCAGCCCCTGGACCACGTTGCCGCCCGATTCGATGAACACGTATTTCAGATTCTCAGTAACGGCAAAGCCCATGTGGCCTACGCCGAAGTAGACGACACCGTCCATGATCTCGTTGAAGGCCGGCTTCTGCCACATAAACCCGTAGGTGAGGGCGCCCTTGCTGGCCTCCTCTGTGGCCGCCGCAACGACAAATGCGATGAAAACGGTCCCCAGAAAGCCGCCGATGTGCACGCCGCTGAGGGCCGTCTCAATAATGAGTGCGGGGATGACCGAGAGGCAACCGGCGAAGAAGGCCAGTCCAATCATGTTCCAGGGCTCCGGCTCATACTTGTCCATGCGCCGGATGTACCAAAGAAGTGCAGCCCCGGGGGCCAGGGCGAGGATTAACGCAACCAGCCAGAGCACTGCCAAGCCTCTACCCCTCCTTCCACTTATTTATCAGGGCGCTCGCCCCCTCCGCCGCCACGTCCAGACACAGGCGCCGGAAGAGGTGCGCCTTCAGGTCGAGGACTTTAACGCCCTCGCGGCGGGCTTCGGGAGTCCCGGCGGCAATGACCCGCACGTTGGCCCCGCCGGGCACAAACGGCAGCCCTTCACCGCTTGCGAAGAACAGCCAGCGCTGGGGGGCTGTAGCCGGCACCCACGTCGGTAAACGAAGCGGTGCGAGGTAGACCTTGCTCAGCAGCACGAGCACCAGGTCGAAGCCCCGCACCGCATCCTGGAGGCGCTCGACGGCGCCCATCTTTGCGACGATCTCCGCCACTTCAGCGCGGGGGCGCCCCTTCCAGGTAAAATCGTACGGCGCGACCACCTGGTCGGGCTCGAGCGGCCCGTGCCACGGGGACAGAATCACCTCGTCGATCAGCTGCCGGAAGCCGTACCGGGCCCAGACAGCCTCCAGACCTTGCTGAACGAGGAGCTGCTGGCTGCCACGGTATAGGCGCCACGCTGGAGTGGGGTCGAGTTGCTTGCGCTTCGTGGGTTGTGCGATGACGATAGCGTTCATGGCGGCCTCCGTGTGGTCTTTTCGGGCATTTTATTGACGCGGATTTGCGGATTACGCAGATTTCCGGCACCCCGGTGCTGATTACTTCGGGGACCATCTGAAGGTCGGGACTGGGGGTTCAAATATATATTTAAACACCTGAGTCCCACCCTTGAGGCACTACCCGAAGTAATCAGCGCCCGGGTGCTGGAAATTCGCGGCATCCGCAAATCCGCGTCAATATAAAAAAACTCCACAGCGCTACTTGGGTATTCGGAGAGAGCCCCGCCCAGTCCTGCCCAGCCTCATTTTCTGATCGGTAAAAAGCGAACGTTCAACGCTTCGCCCGGCTCACCGTCGGGGCCTCGCACGAAGAGCTCCCCGCTCCCCGGGTGCCACAGCAGGTACGCCCCCGCGTACAGGCCGTTCCTGGCGGGCAGCTGGCGGAAGAGGCGGTAGTCGCTCGCCCCGGGCAGTGTTGCACCGCCCTCGGCGAAGCAATGGCACTCAAGCCCCTCACTGTCTAGCTCACCGCCCCCGCAAACGTGGATCAGTTCATGGAAGAAGACCGCGCAAACCCGGTCCAGGGGGTCGGCGAACAGGCGGCGGCAGAGGGTCATCTCCCCGGACGGGCGCTCGGGAACAAACCCGAGCGCAGGTACGTCCTCGCAGTCGCTGCACCGGACCACCAATGGGCGCCGGCCACTCAGCCACGCCAGCGCAGTGCGTCGCAGTGGTTCCAGCCCGCTCAGGCCGCAGATGCCGCGCATCAGTTTCGCCCGGGCCATCCGCACCGCCGTGTGCAACGCCTGCGCCTCCGCGGTTGAGCAGGTGCTGAAGATCGGTCCTGTCATCGCCTATACCCGCTCAAAGACCGTGGCGATCGCCATGCCAAAGCCGATGCACATGGTCGCCAGCCCGAGGGTGGCGTCCCGCCGCTCCAGTTCGCTCAGCAGCGTGGCGGTGATGCGGATCCCGGAGGCGCCCAGCGGGTGGCCCAGAGCGATCGCCCCGCCGTTCACGTTCAGCCGTTCGTGCGGCACCCGCAGATCCTTCATCCAGGCCAGCGGCACCGAGGCGAAGGCCTCGTTGACCTCAAACAGGTCGATATCCTGTGCGGTGAGCCCCGCCTTCTTCAGCACCTTCTCGGTGGCGGGCATGACGCCGTGCAGCATGAGCGTGGGGTCGACCCCGGCCAGCGCCATCGCCCGGATGCGGGCCCTGGGCTTCAGCCCGAGCGCCCGGGCCTTCTCAGGCGATACGATCAGCGCTGCGGCAGCACCGTCGCAGATCTGTGAGGCGTTGCCGGCATGGACCGCGCCGTCCGGGAAGAGCGCCGGCAGTGCGCTGATCTTCGCAAGGGTCGTGTCGGGGCGGATGGTCTCGTCCTCCGCGAGTCCGTACGCCGGAATGATCTCCCTGCGGAAGCGTCCTTCCGCCCGGGCGGCGGCGGCCCGCCGGTGGCTCGCCAGGCTG
>JAQBPS010000171.1 GCA_028287415.1 Bacillota bacterium
GCGGGAGCTGGAGCACGCCGTGGAGGCGGGGCTGCATGTGGCGAACGGCGACCAGCTGCGGCTGGCAGACTTGCCGGCACACCTCCAGCGGGCGGCGGCGGTGCTTGGAGCGAGTGCCGTTCCGGCGCCGGCGCCACCCGGAGCTGTCCCTGGTACCACAGCCAGGGCGCCGGCGCCCACGGTAGCGCCCGGTGCGGCACCGAATGGGCCCGGAGCGCTTATGGGCGCCCTCGCTGCGGCGGAGCGGGAAGGCATCCTTGGGCGCTCAAGCAGTGCGAGTGGAACCTGTCCCGTGCCGCCCGCCTGCTGGGCATGCCCCGCCAGACCCTCCAGTACCGCATCAAGGTCCTGGGGCTCACCAAACCCGATCTGGAGGAGGGAACGCCGCTGTGAAAGCCGCAGACTGCTTTCCGTTCCGGCACGAGGTGCGGGCAGGCACCCTGCAGGCGGTGCGGCACCTGCCTGACGAGCACCTCGAATGGAAGCCCCCGGGGGGCGTCCACTCGATCATGGGCTGGCTGCGCCACATCGCTCAGAGTGAGGACTGGTGGATTCAGGTCGGGGTGAACCGGCGCCATGACTTTGTTCCTCGGCGCAAGTATCAGCTGGCCGATATCGCCAGTGTCCTCGGCTACCTGGCGGAGACGCGGGCGGTTACCGAGCAGTTGCTTGAACAGTGGCCGGCCGGCATGCTCCAGGAGCGCCGGACTGTGCCGCCGGGCTACCGGGCGGCGCCCAGGGGCAGTGAGTGCTCGCTCCACTGGATCATGGGCAACCTGTACAACCATGAGCTCCACCATCGGGCTCAGATCTATCTGTACCTGCGCCTGATGGGCCTGGAGCCACCGCTGTACTAGGATCCGAAACAGAAGCCTCAGTGACGGCCATGACGTCGAGAGCCAAAGGAAAACCCCGACCGTTTCCGTTAAGCGTTGTGGGCTTAACACGGAAACGGTCGGGGTTTGACGATGTGACCGGAGGCGGTCACTCATTTACGCCGCTTGGGGCGGGCGGCGGTGGCCGCAGCCTGGCGCTTGGCGTGCTTGCGCGTCGTGGGGGCGGGCGCCGGGGTGGCGGCGCCGGGCCGGGACTCGCGCTTCTCTGCCGCGATGACCGTATAGCCTTGCTCCTCGGTCAGCCGGCAGCCGCCAAACAGGTCCCGCACCTTGCGGACGTACCAGTCGGCACGCTTCACCACCAGGTACAGGGTGCCGCCCGACGCAAGCTGCCGATGGGCCCCCTCAATAAACGTCCGGGCGACGCCAAAGTCCGTGTGATACGGGGGATTGCTGGCGATGATATCGAAGCGGCCGCCACTCAGGGCTGCAAGGCCGTCGCTGGCAACGACCCGGGCTGCGGGTGCATTGCCGGCTGCCAGCCGCAGGGCCCGCGCACTCACATCAACCGCCGTGACCTCACACCCCCAGGCATCGGATGCGATGCGGCTCACCACGCCGGTGCCGCAGCCCAGGTCCAGGAACCGGGCGCCCGCCCGCGGCTGGATCTGCCCGAGCATCAGGCGGGTACCCTCATCAAGCCCACGGGGCGAGAAGACGCCCGGCGCCGACTGGATTTGGTATACCTGACCGCCGAAGGCCACGTCATACACCGGCCACGGCGGCACGTCACCCGCGGCAGCCGCAGCGCGTGCGACAAGCGCCTCGCCTTCCGCGGTGACATCGCTGAAGAACGGCGCCACGTCAGCCCGGCGCGCCGTGGTGATCAGCACGCCATCGGGCGCCAGGCGTGCGGCTGCCTGCATCACCGTCTCCGCCGCCAGCCCGGGGTCGTAAGTCCGGGCATCAAAGAAGATCGTGCCGAACACGCCCTCCGGCAATACGTCCGAATGCACAACCGCTGGCGCTCCGGCCGCTCGCGCCGCGGTGCAGGCGGTCAGGTCGTTGTCAACAAAAGTACAGCCCGCTGCATGGGCAACGGCGCCCAGGTGGCTGGCGACATCAAGCATCGGCCGCGGCAGCCCGGCGCTGAAGCGGCTGACAAGTGCCTGGGTCGAACGGGGCGGAGCAGTCATGCGGCATCCCCCATATTCGTAAGCAACGATCTAGCCCTTATTATACCGAAAATCGAAAGATAATCACCGCGATGTTGCGGGGCGTGCAGGGAGAAGCCCACGCGATGGCGAAATTTACATAATCTGGTGAGCCGAGAAGGATGGAGTCGTTGTCGAGGCGCTCCTTCAGGGTAGCTAATCCGCTTAGGAGGGCTCCGCCATGAGCGATATTATGGTGATCGGCAGTGCCAGCATTGACTTCAATGTGACAGCCCCACGCCTGCCCGCGGCCGGTGAAACCGTGCTCGGCCACCGCTTCTTCCAGGTTTGCGGCGGGAAGGGGGCGAACCAGGCCGTCGCGGCCGCTGTGCTCACCGGTCGGGTAGCGATGGTCGCCCGGGTCGGCGACGATGCGGCCGGCCGCACGATCGTCGCGGCCTTGCAAGCAGCCGGTGTGGACACCCGGTACGTAACCGTGGACAACCACGCACCCAGCGGCACTGCCCATATCACGGTCGGCGACGGCGGAGAGAATGCAATCGTGGTGGTGCCCGGCTCGAATGCGCAGTTGAGCCGGGCCGACATCGACGCTGCCCGCCCCGCCATCGCCAGCGCCAAGGTGCTCATGCTTCAGCTCGAGATCCCGATGAGCACAGCGCTGTACGCACTCCAGGTGGCAGCGGAGTACCGGGTACCGACGATCCTCGACCCGGCCCCGGCGCCTGCCGAGCCGCTGCCCGAGGCGTTTTACCCGCTGGCTGCCTGGGCGACCCCGAACGAGAACGAAGCGGCGGCGCTGTGCGGGTTCACCATTGATGGCGTGGCGGCGGCGACCCGGGCTGTCCGACTGCTCCAGCAGCGGGGCGTCCGCATGCCCGTGGTCAAGCTGGGCGCAGCGGGCTCCGTGTACGCCGGCGGGCATGTACCCGCATTCAAGGTGAAAGTGGTCGACACGACCGCTGCCGGCGATGCCTTTGCGGCCGGTCTGGCGGTGGCCCTGGTTGAGGGGAAGCGCCCGGCGGATGCGCTTCGGTTCGCATCGGCGGTGGGCGCTCTGACCACCACCCGGTATGGGGCACAGCCGGCCCTGCCGAACCGGGCGGAGGTAGCGGAATTACTCGCACAATAGGAAGATCAGTGCACTGATATTCTACTATTGCTGTAGAAGGGATTTTGGCACCCCCCAGCCAATTCCAAGACGGGTGACTGGTATAGACATTTGCACCACAAACCCGCATCGCAGAACTCTCATCGGGGCAGTTCCCATGGGAAACACCAGACAACAGGGGGTTATTTTGTGAACACACGCGTTCGCGTGGGTGCAGCGGCTCTCGCATTGACGACGGTTCTCGGCCTGGTGGCCGGCTGTGGTGGCAAGACCAACAGCGGTACCGGCAACAGCGGCGCCACCACCAGCAGCGCTGCCGGCACCAAGGAGTCCGTGGACCAGGCGCTGAAAACCGACTGGAAGGGTACGATCACCCTTTGGGACGGCCCGCGCTGGGACACCGGCGACGGCAACAAGTTCTTCTACAT
>JAQBPS010000184.1 GCA_028287415.1 Bacillota bacterium
GTACGATCCCGAGGCGGCCTGGCGCGATGCCGCGAGCCATCTGACCGCAAATCCGCAGGCGGCCGCGATGCTGTTGGAGTTTGCTTCGTTTGCCCAGATCTCGGCGGTGACGGACCAGGAGGCGCCGGCGCTGACGCAGGCGATCGCAGCTTACTGGAACGGGGCGCCGGACGGTGCGGCGCAGTTGGAGCGGCAGTTCACTGCGATGACGTCGCTTCCGGGCCGGTTGCAGACCAGCATGGGGCCCGCCTTTTACGCTGAGGTCGCGCCATGGGCGGCAGCGCTGGCGCACAAGGGTCAGGCGGGTCTGCTGGCGCTTGCGGTGGACGGGGCTGTGCGGCGGGGGGAGGCAGCCACGGTGCGGCAGAAGCTGCCCGAGCTGCGGCAGCAGTTGGCGGCGATGCAGGCGGAGCAGGCGACGGCCTACATCGGCGTGCAGCTGGTCGAGGACTTCTGTGGACAGGTGATCAAGCGGGGCGAGCCGCTGGCTAAATAGGCGGACCTGGGCAGTCTACCTTTAAGAGGTGGGCGGCATGGCGGATCGAGTGAAGGCGAAGCAAAAGGGACTCGGTGCCACGGACGTGGTGATGCTGGGCTACGGCAGCATCATCGGGGCAGGACTGTTCGTCGCGAGTGGGCTGGCGATCCAACAGGCCGGCCCGGCGGTTCTGATCGCATTTGCGATCGGCGCCGTGGCTCTGGTGGGGGTACTGACCGGACTGGCGGAGATGGCTGCCGCAAATCCGGCTCCCGGCGGGCTGCGCACGTTTGCCCGTGAGTCGATGGGCCCCTGGATGGGCTTTACGGTCGGCTGGCTCTACTGGGCCTCAGGGGTGGCGACGATGTCCACTGAGGTGACGGCCGCTGCCCTGCTGGCGCACTTGTGGCTGCCGGGGACTCCGCTTTGGGCGCTCACGCTCGCCTTTGCCGTGCTCGTGACGGCGATTAACTTCATGGACCCCCGCGGCTTCGGCAAGGTGGAGGGGGTGCTGTCGTCCGTCAAGGTAGTAGCGCTCGTCGGTTTTATCGCCATTGGGGTATGGGCCCTCGCCCGAGGGCAGGGTGCAGGCTTGCAGGCCTTGCGGGCCGTAGGCTTCAGCCCCGGGGCCCTGTTCCCCGCCGGGGCGCGGGGGGTCGGGGCGTCGCTGCTGATGGTGATGGCCACATACGCGGGCGTTCAGTCGGTGGCCATGGCCGCCGCAGAGACCAGGGATCCGGCCCGGACGGTACCACGGGCGATCGGGGTCCTGACGGTGAGCGTCATACTGCTGTACCTGGGCGCCTTCAGTGTCCTGATCCTGGTATTGCCGTGGAATCAGATCTTGATGGGCGCAAGCCCCTTTGTTCAGGCCCTGAGCAGCCTGGGGCTTCCGGGACTTCAGCACGTCCTCAATTTCGTGGTCCTGACCGCTGCGCTCTCAGCCTTGAACTCTTCGCTCTTCGCCATCTCCCGCATGCTTCGGGCACTGGCGCACGATGCCGAGGCACCCCGGATTTTGGTGCGCTCCTCGCCGACCGGCAACCCGACCTGGGCAGTGGCCGGGAGCAGTGCGGTGCTGCTGGTGGCGATCCTGCTCTCGTACCTGATGCCTGCCCGCGCCTTCCAGCTGGTCGCGAGTGCGAGCGCCTCCACGGCGATGTTCAGCTGGATCATCATCGGACTATGCCATGTGCGGTACCGCCCGATACTCGAGCGGGAGGGGAAGCTGGTGTACCGGGCCGGCGGCTTCCCGCTGCTCACCCTGGCCAGCCTTGCGATCATGTTCCTGACGCTGCTGAGCACCCCACTGAACCCCGGGCAGGTGCCGGGCCTGGTTGTCGCGGTGACGGAGTTCACGCTGATCAGCCTGGTGTACTGGCTGTTCATGCGGCGCCGGCAGGGTGAGCCCGGGGGCGGGGTCAGGCGGGTTGAGTTTGGCGAACCGGTTGCCGGGGCGGGTGGCGGGGTAGGTGGCGGGGCAGGTACCGGGGCGGGTGGTGAGGAGCGGGTCCCGACAGTGTGAGGGTCCGGCCACGCCGCCCGCGCGCTGACCGGCCCGCTGGTCAACTCGCTTAACTCGGATGATATCGACAGAACGCGTTTTCGGCTTGACAAAGGCCGGGGACGCGTTTCTGTTTATAGTAAGGAGGGAAACCGCTCGCCGATTCCGAATCTTTCCCGCAAGTTTCTTCTGCACCGTGAAACTTTCCGCCGCTCCCGCTGGTATTGGTGTGTAGAGAGCCAGATGGGGGGCCCACCCGTGGACGACCGAGCGCTTATCGAACTGTGCCAGTGCGGACATCCGGCCGGGTTCTCCCGGCTCCTGGCAGCATACCAGGACAGGGTCTACCGGACCGCGTATACCTTCCTGCGCAACCGTGAAGATGCCCGGGATCTCACCCAGGAAGTCTTCCTGCGCACCGTTCGGGCCGTCAACTCTCTGGACCCGGACAGGCCGCTTTGGCCCTGGCTCCGCCGGGTCACGACCAACCTGTCGCTGACCCTGCTGAAGAAGCGAACCCCCCATCTTTCGCTGGATGCCCTGCCCGAATCGGCGCAGCCGCAGGACTGCTCAGCAGAGCCCGCCTGGACGCAATTGGAGATCCGGGAGGCGCTGGGCGAACTGCCACCGCTCTGGCGGATCGTGCTGACGCTCCGTCATCAGGAAGAGTTGCCCTACGAGGAGATCGCCCGGGTGACCGACCTGCCGGTGGGCACGGTGAAGACCTATATCTTCCGGGGGCGGCGGCTGCTGCGTGAAAGACTGGCGCTGCGGGAGGGATCACACCGATGATGACCTGCCAGGACGATCTCGTCCAAATGTACGTCGATGGCGACCTCCAGCCGGCTGAGGGTGACATCGTGGAGGCGCATCTGGCCACCTGTGAATCCTGCCGCCGGCGGGCTGTGTTTTACAAGGGGCTCTTCTGGGACCTGGCGCACACCGAACGGTTCGCCCCCGCATCCGACCTGGAACCCGAGGCCCTGGCGGAGGCGCTCCGGGCCGAGTGGGTGAAGGGGCAGGAACCGAAACCGGTCGGTGCAGTCGCTCTGGCCACCCTCTGGTTCACCGCCAATCCGGTCTTCACCGGCACCGCCCATGCGGCGGGCCGGGCGCTCGCCAGCCCCGCTCAAGCGGCGGGTCGGGCGCTGACCGGCCTCGGCTGGCGGCTCATCGGGCGGAAGGGGGGTGGTAGCCGTTAGCGTTGTGCTGGCGATCCTGTGGGGGCTGCTTTGGGGGCTGCTCTGGGTGCTGGCGGGCCTCGTCGCTCTGCTCCTGATCTTGCTGCTCCTGATCCTTTTCCTGCCTTTCGATATCGACCTCCGCCTCGATTCAGACTGGGCGGCGCCCGACTGGGAGGAGGCGATGACCGGGGCCATCCGCTGGCGCTCTCGGGTTCGGTGGGGCCGGGTTATGGCAGCAGGCGTCTGGGCGGGCGAGCAACTCAGCCTCACTCGCTCGGAGGTCCGCATCTGCGGCATTCCACTGCGGTTCCGCCCCCGGCGGGACAAGGTACGGCCCGCCAGGCCGAAGCGCAACTGGACGCGGAAGCGGAAGCCCCCGGACCTGGCGTTCATCCTGGCCGCCGCGCAGGAGTCTGCTCGCCTTGTGAGGCGCCTGGTGGGGGTCACGGGCATTCGGGTCGAGGGCGACATGACCTATGGTTTCCCGGACCCTGCCGTCACCGGGTGGAGCGAAGCGTTCCTCGGGCCGTGGTACCGAATGGTCCCAGTTCATCTGGCGCCGGACTTCAGTCGGTCCGCCCTCATCGGCTGGGCGCAGGTGAATGGCCGCATCTACGGCTATCAGGTGGCACAGGCCGCCTGGCGGGTCCTGGATGATCCCGTGATTCGCGACTGGCTGGCCGAGAAGATCCGCTTCCAACCGATCCGCTACTGGTTATTACGAGGAGGAAAACGTCAATGGCGAACGAGTTCATGACCACCATGCTGGAGACTATGGAGAAGCACCTGACGACCAAGTCGGTGATGGGCGAACCGATCAACTACGGCGACGTGACGCTGGTGCCCGTGATGGATCTGATGTTCGGTGCCGGTGGCGGCGGGGGCGAGGGCGAGAAGGACCAGGGCAGCGGAGCCGGTGGCGGCATGGGCGCCCGGCTCTCACCCAAGGCGGTGATCGTGATCAAGAACGGCGAGGCTCAGGTCCTACAGCTCGGCAAGGGCGGCGCCATCGACAAAATTGTCGACGCGATCCCCGAGTTGATCACGAAGTTCGGTGCGATGCGGGGGCAGAAGGCTGCGCCGGCGGCGGAGCCCAAGGCGGAGTAACTGTGCACAGCAAAGCGGCGCTGCCTGATGGCGGCGCCGCTTTGCTTTGACTCCGGGTCGCCGCACCATCGGTAGCCTCAGTTATTCTCCCTGATGGGGTTGTAACCACGTTCGCCGTATGGCTGGAGTTGCTCCAGCCATTTCGTCTCGAGCTTCTTCAAGGCATCCTTGCGATCGAAGTAGCCCGTCTCCGGCTCCTCAAGCACCTCCAGCACCGCAAACGTGAACGCATCCTTGCCGAACGTGTTCCAGTCCTGCTGGAGCGCTTTGTTCATGTGCGAGCCCATCTCCAGCGTGAACTGCTGCCCGTTGATCGTCTTCAGGTTCGGGGTGCTGGCGATGAACAGCTTGCCGTTGCGGGTGTTCTTGATTTGAAAGACCCCGGCCTCCGTCTTGATCTCCTTCGCCGCCCGCTTCAGTTCCTTGCGGTCCACGTGCCAGTCACTCCCCGCCGTATTGCTTGACCAGCTCGGCCAGTTCAGCCAGCGTCTGCGCCACGAAGCTCTGATCCGTCTGAATGCGGAACTGCATGCTGTTCCCCGGGTTGTGGCTCTCCCGGAACGTACCGTTGATCTCGGCCCGGCCACGAGCGCCAAAGACGACTGTAAAGGTGAGGTTCTCATCGGCGGTGGTAAAGGTGGCTTCGCCAGCAAGCACCTGGTAGCAGGCGTGCAGTTCGTTGTAGAAGCTGCTCACATTGGCCGTGGTGAACCAGACTTTGCCCTGGGCCTGCAGGCCCCAGCTGGCAACGGCGGCCTCGCCTCGGCACTGGCGGGGGCCCTGGCTCTCACCCTGGCTCTGGCCCCGGCGGGCGCCCTCGCCCTCGCCGACATACTCAAATGAGAGACTCAGCCGGCCATACTCGCCGGCGACCGTAAACTGATCCATCGTGATCCATCCTTCCTTGATGGCCTGCCAGCAGCAGGCGGCTGCCTGATCGACGACAGCGGGCGTCAGATCCAGCCGTCCCTCCTGGGCCGCCCGGACCAGGTGCAGGATCGCCCCATCGATAAAGGCGTTCAACACCTCATCGTGCACCGGCTTCAACACGCCCGACAGGCGCCCCATTTGCATGCGCTGATCCCGGCCGATCATCACCGCTCGATCCAGGACACGGCTGGCTTCATCCAGATAAGGGCTGTGGTAGTGCATCTCCAGGAACCGGAACGCCAGGGGCTTCGCCATCGCATAGGCGACGGACCGCTGCCACACAACCCGGAACTGCTCGGCGGGCGGCACACCGGCCGGCAGGCCCACGTAGACGGCTTTCTGCAGTTCCTTTCGGAGCCTGCGGTAGAGCTCGTTGGCGATCGCCTCTTTGTTGGCGAAGTAGTGGTAGAGCGTGCCGACCGACACGCCCGCCCGCTCAGCGATCTGCGGGACGTTGGTCGCATGAAAACCCCGGTCGGCGAAGAGTGCCAGCGCTGCCGCCAGGATGGTGCTGGGCTTCTCCTCGGTCGTAGGCCGATTGCTGGTTGGGACGCCTCGTGGCATGAGCGGCCTCCTCTCCATTATCGATTGAACGGTCATTCGAAATGTAACAGGAGGTGGCAGAGATTGTCAAGTCCTGTATCCAATTATGCCGACCGGTGAAACGGTTTGCCCGCATGGTCACGTCTATCATGCAAATACCGAAAGGGAGACGATACCATGAAGACTTGGCAGCATAGCGTTGGGGCCATCGGGCTTGCGGTCGCCATCAGTAGCACATCTGCGTTTGCCTTTGCCGCCCCGCCGACGGGTGCGAACCCGGTTCAGAACTACCCGGGACCTCAGACGGTGACCGTCAACGGCAAGGTCGTCACCTCGGACCTGGCACCCCGCATGGTCGACGGTGCCTTGATGGTGCCCCTCCGGGCGGTCGTCGAAGCCGCCGGCGGCGACATTCAATGGGATCAGCAGACGCAGGCCGTCGTAGTGCACATGGGCCAGTCGTTCAGCACCTTCATGGTGGGCCGGGACTCGGCGGAACTGCGCAAGGTCGGTGTCATGTACATCAAGCCGAACATGGTGCAGATGCAACACGCAGCCGTCCTGACGGCTAATCGCACGCTCATCCCCGCGGATGCGCTGACGACGATCCTGGGGTTCAGCATCAAGCCTGGCCAGTACACCACGCTCGATCTGACGTGGCCCGCCCCGGCCGCACAGTAAAGATCCGAAAAGACGGCACCTCTCCACAGCGGGAGGTGCCGTCTTTTGTGTTGCTGGCACCGGACGCCATCGGCGGTCTGCCGTTCGAATGCCTACGTGGCGCCCCTCATGTACGAAGCCAAAGCGGTGGTAGAGGTGAGTCGTGATTCCTGCCGCTAGAAGCACCCTACCAACGCCTTGCCCGCGGAAGCTTTGCACAACGCCTATACCCAATCCAGCGGCATGGCGGGTCAGTTCGGCCGGATAGTCTTGACCTGTCCTCCTGATTATTTCGATCACTTGTCGTAAAACCCTACGCTAAAGGGCGGGCGCCATACCGGCGCCCGCCCTTGACTAGAAGCGGAAGTAGATAAACGTGCTCTCCTCGGTCTTCAGCATCAGGACGAGCAGCACAGCTACGGCCGTGTAGGCCAGCGCCCGGACCGGCGACGGCAGCCACCGCTTCCAGCCCGCCAGCAGCACCTGCTCCCGCTCCCGGAACCAGTGCTCCGCCCCGTGCAGCAGCGCCAGTCCAACAATCAGCGGCAGGGTGCCTGCGACCAGGGGCGTCACATGCCAGAGCGTCGGGTTCAGCATC
>JAQBPS010000208.1 GCA_028287415.1 Bacillota bacterium
CTGAGGGCGACCATGGCGCCGAGCATCAGAAAGTCGCCCTGGCCAAAGTTGATCTTGTTCGTGGTGATCTGCGTCACATGGAACCCCTGCGCGATCATCGCATAGACACCGCCGATTGCGAGCCCGCTGAACAGGGCTTGGAGGAATGCGTTCAAGGAACCGCCTCCTTCTACTCTCGCAAATCCAGATAAAAAGGCCCCGGCTCCCTCGCCGGGGCCTTTTCCGCGTGCGTTACTTCACCTTGACGATCGTCCCGTCCGGCATCAGCTTGCCGAGGAACATATCCTCCTCCAGCAGACCGTCATGGTTCTGCTTGGTCATCGGGCGGAGCTTGGACACGGCCTTGAAGCCCGTGTGGCTCTCCAGCTCGTCCCGGATCTTCTGCGGATCAGGCCCCACCTTGTCGATGATCTCCAACAGGAGATTCATGGCGTCGTAGGACTGTGCGGCCGCCTGCGGCATCCAGTCAGAACCATACTTGGCGATAAACTTCTTCTGGAAGTCGGCTGCCGCAGCGCTGTTCTCCGGAGCGAAGCTCTGAACCATGTTGATGTTGAACTTGGCGATCAGGTCCTTGCCGGCCAGCTTGTACATCAGCGGCTGGGAGAGCGTCCAGGAGCCATAGAACGGCGGGTACCAGCCGATCTTGTCAGCGGACTTGAAGATCTGGGCAAGCTCGGGCGCGAGGGTGTAAGTCATGATCACCTCTGCGCCCGAGTCCTTGGCCTTCTGAATCTGCGTCGTCATGTCGGTGTCACCGGCCTTGAAGGACTGCGTGCTTGTGATCGTCACGCCGAAATCCTTCGCCCGCCGCTCGAGCTCGGTCTTGCCGAACACACCGTAGCCCGAGGTATCATGCAGGATGGCGGCCTTGCTGAAGCCCGCAGCCTTCAGGCCCTTCAGCATGGTCGGGGCCTGGCCCAGGTCGCTCATCGACGTACGGAAGACCCACTGGCGGGGCGTGGGGGGCTCCTTGATCGTGGAGCCGTCCGCCGCCGTCTCCCAGGTGAGGGGCACGCCCGTTGCCACGTTGACGATGTTGGGAATCTGGGCCTTCGTACTGATGGGGATCGTGGCATTACCGTTGCCGGAGTTCGCCGGCCCGAGCAGCACGATCGCGTGATCGTCCTTGGTCAGGCGAGTCACGTTCTGAACAGCCTTGTCCGGCTTGGCCTCATCGTCGTAATACGTCACTTCGATACGGCTCGCGTACTTGCCGTTCCGGGCCTTGTACTCGTCAAGTGCCAGCTCTGTTGCCTTCTTGGAGGAGTCGCCGAGGTCGGCCGTGCCGCCCGAGAGCGAGGAGGACCAGCCGATGATGATCTTGGCCGTGGCGGCAGGAGCTGGCGCCGGCCCGGCCGCCGGATCCGGTTTGGTGGTGTTGCGGGATCCGCCGCATGCGCTCAGAAACATGGTCGCCAGGGCCAGAAACGTCGCCAGGACCTTGAACCGTTTCATACTGCTTGTTCCCCCGCTCTAGATAAGGTCAGCGCGCAAGTGCTATGCGTGAATTTCTATCATTTTTACTGAATACCTCTTGGGTCATAAATTTTTCTATTCGATATATTAGACTTGGGAGGAACTATTTATCATGATTTCGAAGTGTCATGATGTACGTAGCGCCATTGGTCAGACCACTAGACCATCAGGAGAGTAGATCGTTTGACGTTCAAACAGATCCGCCACCGGCGTCTCTATCAGGAGATCATTCAGCAAGTGAAGGCGCAGATGATCAGCGGGGAGCTGGCGCCCGGCGACCGCATTCCCTCCGAACGCGACATTGCTGAGCAGCTCGGCGTCAGTCGGACGGCGGTGCGCGAGGCGCTTATCGCCATGGAGGTGATGGGCCTGATTGAATCACGGCCTGGCGACGGCACGTTCGTGCGCACCCCACGCCTGGAGCAGCAGCTGGAACCGCTGACCAGTCTCATAGTGCTGGAGCGGGAGAAGCTGACCGAGCTGTACGAGATGCGCAGGGTGATGGAGGTGGCATGCGCCTCGCGGGCAGCCACGCGGGCCACGCCCGAGCAGCTGATGACGATCAGCGGCTGGCTCAGCCAGATGGAGGCGGACCTGCACAGCGGTGATCTCGGCGAGGAGGCGGACTTCCGGTTCCACCTCGCCATTGCCGAAAGCACCCACAACTCGTTGATGCTGCACTTCATGCACACCATCTCCGATGGGCTACGGCAGGTGATGATCGCCAGCCGGCAGCGGCTCTACCGCATGGCCGGCATGTCGGAGTTGTTACTGGAGGAGCACCGCAGCATTTTCGCTGCGATCGCCGCACAGGACCCGGAGCGTGCGTCAGTCGAGATGCGGCGCCACCTTGACGGCGTCTCCGCCCGCGTGCTCAATGTCGATGCCGATGAGCCTTTCACCGGCCGGGCCAGGTCCACATGATTCTCGTGGGCTGAGATAGAAAACGAGGCGCAGCGGCTTGCTGCGCCTCGCACGTTTTAACAGCTTTGCGTGATGAGGACGAGAGACTGGTCGTTACAGCAACTCGGACAAGCGAAGATGTACACCCGCCCCGAGTCGCCCCACATAAGCCCCGTCTCCCGCTCGGAATCCAGTTGCCAGATCAGCTGCATTCGCACGCCGCACGCGGGGCAATCCGGCCAGTATGAGCCCTGAATCCAGTCCGGGTAGCCGCCCAGCCGGCTCTCTATGTTCGGTGCCCCGGTCAGCGCCTGTCCCTCAGCGTTGTAAGCTTCCCAGGGCCCGTCGCCCAACTCGACTCCGCCTAATTGGCCTTTGGCATCTTCCCAGTGCGGGATCGATTGCACCGACACCATGGTGACGGCGCAGGGAACGGGATCCCAGTGTGCGTAATCCACCTCGTCCGTGTGTGGCATCGGAGCCTTCGTGAGCGGGGTGGCAGCGACATCTTTGTAAAGCCCCAGACGGTAGGCAGAAGCCTGTTCCGGCCCATATGCAAAGCACTCCAGGCAATAGTGAAAGGTGAGCAGTTCGGCGTCGCCGATTCGGGGAGAGCCCTCGCCATCCAGCCGTACCTGCCCGATGAACGCGAGGGGACGATCGCACTGCCCGCATACCGGCCATGGCTCGCCGGCGGGCCAGAAGGGCGGGCCCGCAAGGTGGCTGTCCAGAGGACTCAACGCGTCCCGCTCGGCAGGCTCAAACTGCATGCGCAGCGCCGGCGCGGCCCGGTCGGACAGCCATGCTCGCAGCACAGGCATAGCGGCATCGCCGGCAGTAAGCGGCACAACTTCGGGGATCTCTACAACAATTCGCGATGACGACACGCCCGTGCCGTCAGCCGTTGCCCATCCCGCGAAAGGATGGCCCGGAAACGCCCGGACAGCACGCCCTTTGGCCCCGGGCTCCAAAGGAATCTCTACGGGACCGTGCACGTGAAGGCCGGCGCCCCGACTCGTGACCACAACCCGGCCTACCGTTCCCGGCAACGGTGCAAAATGGCATTCGGTCCACCCGCTTTCGGAGCTTGCTCCTGTCGCTTGATAGCGGTGC
>JAQBPS010000215.1 GCA_028287415.1 Bacillota bacterium
GTTGGCCACCAGGTTGGCGTGGGTCAGCATGGCGCCCTTGGGCAGCCCGGTCGTCCCGCCAGTGTACTGGAGCACGGCCACATCCGCCGGGCTGATCGGGACCGCCGGGTCCGCGTCTGAGGCTTCGGCAAGCAGGCTGGCCAGCGAAAGGGCAGCCGAATCGACCGGGGTCTCCGCGCCCAGCTGTGCGACGATAATCGCCTCCAGCGAGGTGCTCTGCAGTAACCCCGCGACCCGGGGGTAGAGCGGCCCGGCCACCACAAGGAAGCGGGCGCCCGAGTCCTGCGCCAGGTACTGCACTTCCCGCTCCACGTAAAGCGGGTTCACCTGGGCCACAACACCGCCCGCCCTGAGGGTGCCGTAGTAGGCGACCACGTAGGCCGGGCAGTTCGGCAGCATCAGCATGACACGCTCGCCCTTGCGCAGCCCCTGGCTGATCAGTGCGTTGGCGAACCGGTTCACCCGTTTGGCAAGCTCCCGGTAGGTAATGGTCTCCTGGTAGTAGGCCAGGGCAATCAGGTCGGGGTTCTGTGCCGCCCGGTCATCCAGCAGCCGAAATAGCGGTGATGCCGGGAAAGTGAAGTCCGGCGAGACGTCCGGCGAATAAAACCGGTGCCAGGGTCGCTCTTCCACTATGACATCGCCTCCTTGCAATTGCGCCTGCCCCATTGCCCGATGCCGATGCGGGTGATCTCGCCTGTGTGCTCGAGATGGATCAGCACCGCCAGCAGCTCCGCCATGATCGACCGCGCCTCCCGGGGATCCCGCTGGGCCTGGGCGCCCATCTGCTTGGCGATCTCCCAGGTGGACTGCGGGCGCTCGCGTACGAGGTCCATTACCCGTCTGGCGTAGTCAACCTGAAAGCGGAGCATATCGGCGACGGCCTGCTTCAGCCCGCCGCGCATCGGCATGCCATGGCTGGGCAGGATCAGGTCGGCAGGGATCTTCGCAGTCTCTTTCAGGCTGGCGAGAAACTCCCCGAAGGGGTCGCCCTGCGTATCAAGGTGGACCCAAATATGGGGGGCCAACACGGCACTCACCTGATCCGCGGCCAGGAGCCACTTGCGCTGACGCTCATAGAGCATCACCTGGCCGGGACAGTGGCCCGGCACGTGGATCACGTCGAAGACGAAGTCGCCCACGCGGATCGGCTGCCCCGGCAACAGCGGCTCCACCGACTCGGGCAGCGATTCCAGCGCCTCGGGCCTGCCCTCGCGCAGGCGGGCCACCATCGCCTCCTCCATCCCGTGGGCCTGGGCCCATGCTGCGGTCTTCGCAATCGGCATGGCGAAGGGGCCCATGTCGTCGGGATGGAGCATCACCCGCCCGCCCCACCGCTCGTGAACGGGCCCGGCGCCAGCAGCGTGGTCAGGGTGGCGGTGGGTCAGCACGATGCGCGAAAGCCCGTGGGCAGGAACGCCAATGGCTTTGAGGGCCCGGCCAAGCGCCCGCAGCGAGGTGGGCCAGTTCAGGCCGCAGTCAACCAGCAGGTACTCGCCCCTGCTGTGAATGAGAAAGGCATTGACGAACGGGACATGCCAGGTCAGCGGGAGGAGGATGCGATAGAGCCCCTCCTCCACCCGCCAGGCATTTTCAGCCACGGTCTCTTCGCAAATCACTTCTGAAGCATCTCCTTCAAGGCCTCCGTCAGCGTCGGCAGTACCTCCTTGTAGTCCCCGACCAGCCCGAGGCGGGCGTGCTCGAAGATGGGCGCGTCGGGGTCCGTGTTGATCGCGACGATCACCTTCGACCGGGAGCAGCCGACCAGGTGCTGGCTGGCCCCCGAGATGCCCACAGCGATGTAAAGGTCGGGGGCCACCGCCTTGCCGGTCTGGCCGATCTGCCAGGTGGCGGGCACCCAGCCCTCGTCCACCGCTGCCCGGGATGCGCCCACGGCGGCGCCCAGCACCGCACCCAGCTGCGCAAGGTAGCGGAAATTCTCCGGGCCGCCAAGGCCCCGCCCCCCGGAGACGATCACCTTGGCCTCCTCCAGTTTGGGGCCGCTGCTCTGCTCGACCGCCGTCTCCAGCACCTGCGGCCAGGCGGGGTCGGGCGTGATTGTCAGGCCCAGATCCCTAGCTTCGCCCGTGCGCTCCGGGTCGGGCCGGCGTGCCTTGGCCGCACCCGGCTTCACCGTGGCGATGGTTACCGGCCTGCGGGAGGCCATCTTCGCCTCAGCCTTGCCGCCGAAGACCAGGCGGGACCAGACCAGGCGCCCGTCGGCCTCGGCCCAGCCGGTCACGTCGGTCACCAGGCCGGCGCCGAGCCGGTAGGCGAGGCGGGGCGCCCAGTCCCGGCCGCTGGTATCAGCCGGGAAGAGGATCACCGTCGCCCCGGTCGCCTGGCTGGCCGCCACCAGCGCCAGCGCCCCGGCCTCGCCAGGGTGCGTGGCCAGGGCATCCTCCTCGCATGTCAGAACCAGATCAGCCCCGTGGCTGATCAATGCCGAAGCGCAGCGGGCGGCGCCAGGCCCCAGCGCAGCCACCGTCACCTGCCCACCCGTCTGGGCGGCGAGATCGGCAGCCCCGCCCAGCAAGTCTAGAACCGCTCCCGACACCGCCCCGTTACCCACGAGGGCAGCCACCAGAACATTTGTCATGTAAGCCACCTCCGGTATTACAGGGCGCCCAGTTCGAGCAGCCGGCGGGCGAGGGCCCGAGCTCCGGCCTGCAGATTCTCGCCCTCGATCATCTCGGCCCGCTTGCGGGGTTCGGGCACGGTCAGGTCCAGGGTCTCGATGGCCGGGTCAGCCGCCGCTTCGCCGCTGAACCCCAGGTCCGCCGGACTCAGCGTTGTCAGGGGCTTGCGGGCGGCCATCATCACGTCCTTCACCTTGGCCGACCGCAGGACATTGGTCTCATCGTTGGTGATGGTCAGGACCGCCGGGCCGGGAAGGCGGATGGTCTGATAGCCATCATCCAGCTCCCGGCGGAGCTTCAGGCTCCCGCCGTCCGGATTGATGCGGGAGACGAATGGCACGCAGGGCAGCCCGAGTTCTTCGGCGACCATGACGCCGACTTGCCCGGCCTCCCAGTCCGCCGCCTGGCGCCCGGCAAGGATCAGGTCGACCGCGTCCAAGGTGCGAATGGCCGCCGCGAGCAGCTTCGCCTTTCCCATGGAGTCCATGCTGTTGGCTTCAGCGTTAATGAGCACAGCTGCGTCCGCAGTGAGGGCCAGGGCCTTGCGCAGCATTTCCTCGGCCCCCTTCGGCCCAAGGCTGACAGCCGTGATCTTCACGTCGCCGCCTTTGGCCTCCCGCAGCTTGAGCGCCACCTCCAGGGCATTCCCGTCGAAGACGCTCATCACATAGGGCGCCCGGTCCACGTTCGGCACCTGCAGTAGCCGGTCGACCCGGAACGCCCTCGCAGGAATTTCGGGGTCGAGCACTTGTTTGATTAGCACGACGACATGCATGGACGAAAACCCTCCTTCAGGTAAGCTACGCCTTGGGGCCGCCGGCGACATAGATCACCTGGCCGGACACGTAGCTGGACTCATCGCTGCACAGGAAGGCGATGACATTCCCGAGATCCTCCGGCTGCCCGACCCGCCGCAGCGGAATGGCCGCCGCGGCCTTGACCTTCATCTCCTCAAAATCGATCCCCATCCGCTCGGCGGTGGCCCGGGTCATGCGCGTCTCGATGAAGCCGGGAGCGACACAGTTGACGTTGATGTTGAACGGCCCGAGCTCGATGGCCAGGGTCTTGGTCAGCCCCTGCATGCCCGCCTTGGCCGCCGAGTAGTTGGCCTGCCCGCGGTTGCCCAGTGCCGACGTGGACGACGTGAGGACGATCTTGCCGTACTTCTGCTCGACCATGTGCTTCTGGGCCGCCTGGACAGCCAGGAAGGTCCCCTTCAGGTGGGTATCCATCACGCCGTCCCAGTCATCCTCGGACATCTTGTGCAGCAAGCTGTCCCGGGTGATGCCGGCGCAGGCCACCAGGATATCCAGCTTGCCGAACTCGGCCACGGTGCGCTGCACAGCGGCTTCCATCTGGCCCTTGTCGGTCACATTGCAAGCGGTGGCGATCGCCTTGCCGCCCAGCGCCCGGATCTCGGCAGCGGTCTCCTCGGCTGGGCCGAGGTCCATGTCGCTAATCGCAACCGCGCAGCCCTGAGCGGCCAGCACCTTGGCGGTGCCGGCCCCAATGCCGCGGCCGGCGCCGGTGAGAAACGCTACCCGATTCGCAAAACGCATCTGAACGCCCTCCTTCAGGCAATGTCTTAGTGACCGGGCAAGTACACTTCGGCCTCGCCGGCCGTAACCTGCTCACCCTTCTGGTTCTCCGCCCACACATCCAGCGTCACGACCGCCCGATTGCCGTCGGCCGGCGTCACCTGCTTGACTGTGCCCTTGCAAGTGATCACGTCCTGGAGGTGCACCATGGCCGCAAACTTCACCTTGAGCCGCTTGACGCCCTCGGCGCCCGCAAGCTCGCTCAGGAACTGTCCCAGGAAAGCCATACTGAGCATGCCGTGTGCGATCACATCCGGCAGTCCGACGGACCGGGCCGTCTCCACGTCCGTGTGGATCAGGTTGTAGTCGCCGGAGGCGCCGGCGTACTTGATCAGCTGGACCTTCTGGATCGGCTCCTTCACCAGCGCCGGTACGGCGTCGCCCGGCTTCAGTTCGTTGTAGAACATGCGCGCCCTCCTCACCGGTAGATGACCGTGGAACGGCTCTTGTAGACCAGCTGCCCCTGCTCGTCCGTTCCCTCGGACTCGAAAATGTAGAAGGTCATATGGCCCACTTTGCCCTCGCGCTCATACACATCGGCGATACGGCGAACCACCGTGATGCGGTCCCCGCCTCGGATCGGCCGCTCGTACGCAAACTCTTCGCCACCGTGCAAAATGCGCTTCGGGTCCAGGTCCACGCCCGGTAGCTTCGTGCGGAAGGTGGTCGGGAAGGTGGGTGGGGCGACATCCCCCCGGGCGTAGACCGGGCTGGGGTCGCCGATCGCTTCGGCGAATTTGCGGATGGCCCCCCGTTCCACCTCATTGACGGTGGCTTCTGAGCTCAGGCCGATGATGGAGCGGTCAACAGCCATTACGATCCTCCTCTCATCAGGCGAAACTTCGGCAGCGTAATCTCGGTCGTCACCGCATCGAAGAAAACCTCGACACGGGCGCCAATCGTCAGCGCCCCGGCGCCGCCGACGATGTTGCTCATCATGCGCACGCCCTCATCCAGGTCGATCAGGGCGACGACGTAGGGCACATCCGGCTTGAATGCGTCCGGGGAGCGGTGGACGACCGTGTAGGAGTAGACCGTCCCCGTGCCCGCAGCCGCCACCCACTGGATCTGGTCGGACATGCAGTGCGGGCAGACCGACCGCGGGTAGAAAATGTGCCGCTGGCAGCTGTCGCAGCGCTGGATCAGCAGACGGGCCGCCCGCGCCGCCTCCCAGTATGGCGCCGTGTCTCCGTCCGGCAGCGGGAGGGGCTTGAAGTAATCCGGCATCTTCAGTCCCTCCCCAGAATGCAAGTGGCTGCCGACGAGAGAACACCGCCGGTGCCGTGCACCAGCGCCAGCTTCGCATCGCTCACCTGGCGCGGCCCGCTCTCACCCCGCAGCTGCCGCACCGCCTCGATCAGCAAGAAGATCCCATACATGCCGGGGTGGCAGTAGGAGAGGCCGCCGCCGTTCGTGTTCAGCGGGAACGGACCGCCCGGGGCGGTGCGCTGCCCGGAGACAAAGGCGCCCGACTCGCCCCGCTTACAGAAGCCGAGGGCCTCCAGTGTCAGCAGCACCGTAATGGTGAAGGAGTCGTAGAGTTCCACCACGTCCAGATCGCTGTGCTTCACCCCCGCCTGCGCCATCGCCCGGGGACCCGTGAGCGACGCGGCCGTCCAGGTCAGGTCAGGCATGTTGCTGATGGAGAGGTGGGTGTGGCTCACGGCATGGCCCAGCACCCAGAAGGGTATCGAGCGGCAGTTGCGGGCTAAGTCGGCTGAGGTGTCGACCACGGCGCCGCCGCCGTCGGTCAC
>JAQBPS010000231.1 GCA_028287415.1 Bacillota bacterium
GGATTCTCGCCCGGGGCGTTCACTCCCCCAGGCTAGAATCCGAGCTCGAGCTCGAGCTGGAACTGGAGCTGGAACTGGAACTGGAGCTGGAACTGGAGCTGTCGTCGTCATCTGGATCATCCAGGTCCGAAAGTACGTCATCGAACATATCGTAGGCCTTCACCCACATCCGGGTCAGAGCGCTCATCTCTACCACGACGTCTGACTCAAGGCAGAGCGTGATCCCATCATCACCCACGCTGACTCCGGTGGCTCTGGCGGTACCGGCCAGCTTGGCGCTGACGTCGGTATCGCTCAAAGGACGGCTGACCGTGCGAATGTCGACCACCTCGGAGTTCCGGGCAGTGCACCGGAGCACCTTGGTATATTGGCCTTAATTCCCCCGCAGCGCATATCCTCGCTGACGGGGGTCTTTGCTGTGTCTGCGCCGCTAAAAACGATCGACGGACGCAAGGTGGCCATCTACATCCGGTGGTCAACCGATGACCAGGGCGACGGGACGACCCTGGAGGTACAGTTAGCCGGGTGCCAGCACTATGTACTCAGTCAGGGCTGGCAGGTGACCGAGGACCTGACTTTTATCGATGACGGCTACACGGGCGGTAACACGGAGCGACCGGCACTGGCGCGGCTGCGCAAGCTTGTCAACCTGGGCAAGGTTGATTGCGTGGTCGTTTTCAAGGTGGACCGGCTCTCCCGCAGCGTAATTGATACGGTTAACCTGGTGCTGGGTGAGTGGGACGGTCGGACCTTCCTCAAGTCGGCGCGCGAGCCCATCGACACGACGACGGCCATGGGGAAGCAATTCTTCTACATGCTCGTCTCTTATGCCGAGTGGGAGCGGAGCGTGATCCGGGAGCGCACGGTGTCGGGGCGCCGGCGCCGGGCCGAGCAGGGCTACAAGCCTAGTGCCATCGCCCCCTATGGGTACCGGCACTCCGGCTCGAAGAAGGGTGCCCTGGAGATCGCCCCCACTGAGGCTGAGGTCGTCCGGGAAATCTTCCGCCTCTGCAACACGGGGCTGGGCGCAAAGGCGATTACAAATCACCTGAATGAACAGCGGACGCCGTACCACAACGGCGCCCTTTGGAACGATAAAACGGTGCTGTATATGCTCCAGAACCGGGCCTACGTCGGCGACATGGTCTACGGCAAGACGACCCGGAATCCCCGCTACGGCAAGGAGCCGGGAGAGCCGGCGCTCCTCAGAGCAGCCCCGGTGGTGGTGGAGAATAGCGGGTTCATCCCGCCGATCATCAGCCGGGAAGCGTTCAGCCTGGCCCAGGAAATGCGGCAGCGGCGGCTGAAGGGACCCGGGAAGCCATCGGGCCGGGCCAACTCATCCGGGTACTTGCTGAGTGGTATCGCCCGTTGCCGCTGTGGCTATGGCCTGTTTGCGAAGGAGCAGTACCGCCGGAACAGCCAGGGCTCCGCTTACACCTACATCTGCATTGGCAAGCGGATTCAGGGCACGTCTCTGTGCGACTGCGCGCCCATCCCGATGGCCGAGTTGGATGCGGAGATCGAGCGGCGGGTGAAGGAGCGATTCGGCGGCGCGACGGCGCAGGCGACATTTCTGCGGCGAATTACCGTTGGGCACACTCAGGAGCGGCGGCTGCGTGATGCCGAGTGGGCGGAGGTTGATCGGCAGCTGCGGGAGCTGGAAGAACAAGCGAAAAAGGTCCGCCGGGATTACCGGGCGGACCGCATCAGCGCCGAGACGTACCGAGATCTCAACGACGAGATCATGAAGGAAGCTACTCAGCTGGGTGAGCAGCGCCTGGGGTTGAAGGCCGCGATCGCTGAGTGCCTGGCGAAGGAGCACGGGAGCCTCCAGGTGAGGGAACAGCTGCGGCGGTTAGACCAGTGGGCCCTGCTGCAAGTCACTGAGAAGAAGAACGTCCTCCGTTTCTTCGTTGACCGGCTGGTGGCCTACCGGGCGCCAGGGGATAAGGTGATCGACATCGACCTGGCGTGGGTGTCGGCGGGACCGGAGGTACCGACCTGATAGGGCGTACAGCAGTCACAAGGACCGGGGGTTTTTCCCCGGTCCTTCTTGTGATTGAGCAGACCGTTCACCAATGCCGCCCCCAGCATAACTGGAATAAGTCAATTTCAGTGCCAACTTCTTGCAAGGTAGTCTATGCGGGAGTGTACTGGGTATTACGACCCGTCCCTAGCTGGAAACAGATCCGTGACACGACAACGAAGAATCTTGGTGAGGCGCTCAACCTTGGGCGGCGACGGCCGGTTTAGGTCACTTTCCCAGCGAGCGACCTGTTCCCGGCTGACACCACATAGTTCGGCAAGGGCCGCCTGTGTCAAATGCCTCGCTTCCCGGACCATGGCTATCCTGTTGCGAAAATGCCCTCGGAGCATTCCCTTTCCGCCCATAACATCACCCTTATGTTTATGGGCCACGAGGGGGATGTTTAAACCAGCCGGTTGTTACGTTTGAGCCGCAAGGAGTTGCCCACCACCAGCATCGAGCTCAGACCCATACTGGCTGAAGCGACGATCGGCGGCAGGTATCCCATGGCGGCAAAAGGCAGCCCCAGCGCGTTGAACACGAATGCGTAGACGAAGTTCTGCTTGATGATGCGAAACGCTTCCCGGCTGAGCCGCACAGACTGCACCACGCCCAGCAGATCGCCCCG
>JAQBPS010000576.1 GCA_028287415.1 Bacillota bacterium
CCGCCCTGCTCCAGCAGATGCCGGAGAAGGCGTACCAGCGTGCCGGCCAGGCCGTTCGTGAAGCCTGCCTCGAGGCCGTCTCCGCCGGTATCCGCACGGGTGATCTGGGCGGAGACGCCACAACGTCCGGCTTCACCGACGAGGTGAGCCGCCGGGTGCGGGTCAAGCTTGGCTCTGTGGCGGCACGGTAACAATATCATGCGCAAATGGGACGCTTCCAACTCTGGGGAGCGTCCCATTTTTTTCATGACCGCTGTCTGCTGTGCATATCATGAGGCGACTCCTGTCAACGCAGCAGGGAGGAAAGCTTTGTGTATACAGATGGCGAGACCTTTTATTATCGCAACGACCGTCCGACGCGGCCATCAGCGCGCCCGCCGTCATCAGCGGCCCATGATGAGCGCCAGTTAGATGCGGCCCTGGGCGACCGCATCGTGCGGCTGGAGGCGGTCGTGCAGCGGCTGGAGGCTACGCTCACACAACTGGAAGGATTCGTGCAGCCACGCGGAACGGGGTCAGAGCAGCAGCTCTGACCCCGTTTTTTCGGCCTACTTGTGTTGCCCGGCAGCCGGTTCGTGCCGCTCATCGGGCTTGTGTCGCTCCGGAATGAACACTGAGAGCAGCATCGAGCCGGCCAGGATGCCCAGCACGATGCCCAGTGAGAGCCCGATCGGGACGGGGTACAGATCCGACACCAGCATTTTCACACCAATGAAGCCGAGGACCAGGGTGAGACCGTACTTGAGGAAGCGGAACAGTCCCATCACGCCATCGAGCAGGAAGTAGAGCGACCGGAGGCCCAGGATGGCAAAGATGTTGGACGTGAAGACGATGAACGTGTTGGTCGTAATCGCGAAGATCGCCGGGATTGAATCCAGGGCGAACATGATGTCCGTGGTTTCCACGATCAGCAGCACGATGAAGAGCGGCGTGGCCAGCCAGCGGACGGCGTACTCGGGCTTCACGAAGAAGTGCTCGCCATGGTAGTTGCCGGTGACCGGGAAGAACTTCTTGAACCAGACGACCACCGGGTTGCGGTCCGGGTGGGGGTCTTCATCGTCCTCCGAGATCGCCATCTTGATTGCCGTGAAGACCAGGAAGGCGCCGAAGATGTAGAGGATCCAGTGGAACTGGTGAATCAGCGCAGCGCCGGCCCCGATCAGGATTGCCCGTAGCACGAGGGCGCCGACGATGCCCCAGATCAGCACTCGGTGGCGATACCGGGGGTCCACCTTGAAGTACGAGAACAGGACGATGAACACAAAGATGTTGTCAACGCTGAGCGAGTACTCGATCACATAGCCGGTGATGAACTCGAGTGCCGGGGTCTTGCCGAGCAGCAGGTAGATGCCCGAATTGAAAAGCAGGGCCAGCCCTACCCAGACCGCCGTCCAGATGGCCGCCTCTTTCGTGGTGACCGCATGGGATTTGCGGTTGACCAGTCCGAGGTCGATTGCCATCACCGTGACGATGATGAGGATGAAGCCACCCCACAGAAGCAGAGTTGACAGTGTTGGTTCCCCCTTTTGCCAAGACGTGGAGATGTTTTATGCAAATAACGTTACCGCATTGGCCTTCAGTTCGTCCAGAGGGACACAGGATTTGCTTGCCGCAGGGCGGAAATACTCCTGAGTAAACTGAGTGGATGGGGATGATGCGCAGATGCGAAGTGCGCTTCTGTTCCTGGTGTTCGCAGCCCTGGGGGTTCTCGCTGTCACCGTGCTGCTGCCCATTCTGGGCGTACTGTTCTTGCTGGTCGCCGGCCTGTTTGTCGTTGCCGTCGGAGCACTGGCTAGTGCGCCGCTGCTTGCCCGACTGCCGTGGTTCCGGGACCGCATCTTTGTGGACAAGCATGGTCCGGGGCGGTCCATTCGCTTCGGCCGGGGCGGTTCCGCAGCTGGCCCTGGCCGGCCCGGCGTGGATCCGGACGTGATTGATGTGGAGGGTCGCGAGGTGCCGGAGAAGGATCGCTGAGATCGTGGTTGAGATCGGAATGTTTTCACTATAACGGGGGCACCTACACATGAAGGTTGACCGTGTCACGCTCCGCCACATGGCTCTGCCACTAAAGCATGCCTTTGAGACCAGCGCCAGCCGGGACACCGAGAACCACTTCATCATCGTGGAGGCAGAGGCCGGCGGGGTGGTCGGCTATGGCGAGGCGGTGGCCGACTTCGCACCCCTGTACAGTGAGGAGACGATCGGAACCTGCTGGCATGTCCTGGCCGAGTTCCTGATCCCCCAGCTGTTTGAGAAAGAGTTCAGCCACCCGTCCGAGGTGACTGGCTGGCACAAGCCCATCCGCCGCAACAAGATGGCCAAGAGCGGCCTGGAGGGAGCGCTCTGGGACCTGTGGTGCAAGGCCAACGGCCAGCCCCTGGCCCGAGCGCTGGGCGGCACCAAGGAGCGGATCGAGGTCGGCGTCAGCGTGGGCATCGACGATATTCCCACGACGCTGCACAATATCGAGGACTTCCTTGCTGAGGGCTACCGGCGGATCAAGGTGAAGATCAAGCCCGGCCATGACGTGCGGCTGATCAGCGCCATCCGGGAGCGCTTCGGCGACATCCCGCTGATGGCCGATGCGAACTCGGCCTATACGCTAGCTGACCTGGCCCTGCTGAAGCAGCTCGACGAGTTCAAGCTCCTGATGGTGGAGCAGCCCCTGGCGCATGACGACATCATCGATCATGCGAAGCTCCAGCGGGAGTTGCAGACCCCGATTTGTCTGGACGAGTCCATCCATTCGCCGGAAGATGCCCGCAAGGCGCTGGAGTTGGGCTCCTGCCGGATCATCAACATCAAGGTCGGACGGGTCGGGGGGCTCCAGGAGGCAAAGGAACTGCACGACCTCTGCCAGGCGCATGGGGTGCCGGTCTGGTGCGGGGGCATGCTCGAGAGCGGCATCGGGCGGGCGCACAACATCGCCATCACGTCGCTGCCGAACTTCCTGATTCCCGGGGATACCTCGCCTTCTGAGCGCTACTGGGTGGAGGACATCATCGAGCCGGCCGTGACCATGAGCCCGGATGGCACCATCCGCGTGCCGGATGGCCCGGGGATCGGGTACGAGCCGGTGCTGGACCGGTTTCCGAAGTACACGCTGCGGACGGAGACGTTCCGCCGGTAGGTGCTGATTGCTCGGGGTGGACTGCGGACCGGGCACATCGGTGTTCGGAGCGGGTACGTCGGTGTTCGGAGCGGGTACGTCGGTGTGCGGACCGGGTACATCGGGGT
>JAQBPS010000132.1 GCA_028287415.1 Bacillota bacterium
CGTGTTCGGCCGGACGTTCTCCGCACTGATCCTGGGCGAGATGATCGCCTATGACGGCAAGGCAGACTTCCTGACCCAGGCGGAGCTGGAGCAGATCCTCGAGGCCGGGCTGCACTACCTGGCTGAAGAACAGGACCTGCGCGGCTATGTACCGGACAAGGGGTGGGCACATTCAGCCGCCCACACGGCGGATCTGCTCTTCGCCCTGGTCCGCCACCCCGGGCTGGGCGTTGCTGAAATGGCGCGCCTGCTGGACGGGATCGCACAGAAGGTGCTCGCCCCTACCCGCTACCCCTTTGTTGATAGCGAGGGCTTCCGTCTGGCCCGACCGATCATCGCGGTGCTCGAGCGGGAGGCGCTGCCACTGGCTGACGTGGTCGCATGGGTCGAGCGGGTGGGCGGCACAGACCGGCGCAACTCATTTGTCGCCGGGCGGGATAACGCGTGGCATCACAATACCATGGCGCTGCTGACCGCCCTCCACCTCATGATCACGTACCGGGAAGTGCCGGAGTCGGCTCGCACAGAGGTCTTGCCCGCGGTACACCGGGCACTGAAGTCCTTCATCCCCTGGTTCCTCTAGTGGCCACAGGAGGGTTGTTATGCCGAACACCAACAAGTTACAGCCACCCGGAAAGCCGAATGTGTTCGGCCTTCCCGCCGGGTTCCTCGGGGCGATCGCAGGCTGGATCATGGGACGGACCGGCGTTGAGCACAACCGCTGGGCGGTATCGCTGCTGAACGTCCGAGCCGACGACGCCATCCTGGAGATCGGCTTCGGGCCTGGCGTGAGCATCCAGTTGCTTGCCCGGCTTGCGGTCAGGGGCCGGGTCACCGGTGTCGATCCGTCGCCGGTGATGGTGCGCCAGGCAACCAGGCGCAACGCTGCGGCTGTCCGGGCGGGGCGGGTTGCGCTGCAAGCGGGGAGCGTGGACGCCCTGCCCTTTGCCGATGCACAGTTCGACAAGGTCCTGTCGGTCAATAACATCATGCTCTGGCCCGGTCCGCACGAGAGCTTGCGAGAGGTCTACCGGGTGCTCAAGCCGGGCGGCCTGCTTGTGATCGCCCTCAATCCCAGGTGGGCCAAGAATGCTGGCGATGTGGAACAGATGGGTCGGGAACTCTTCGATCATGTTGCCCAAGAAATAAACGAATCGTTCATCACCATCTGAATCGGCAGAACAAGCAGGCCTTGGTCACGTTGGAAACTGAAAAATTGGAGGGCATTATTGAAATGGCTAAACTGATCTACCCTATTAACGTATCTTTGGACGGTTACATGGAGGACGAGCGCGGCAATATCGAGTGGACGATCTCCGATGACGAGGTGTTTGCGTTCTGGACTGACTTCCAGCGGCCGATTGGCACATACCTATACGGGCGTCGAATGTACGAGTCTATGGTGTACTGGGAGACGGCGAGCGCCAGCGGCGATCAACCGGAGGTAATGCGGGAATTCGCGCAGATCTGGCGAGCGGCTGAGAAGATCGTGTATTCCCGGACGCTTCAGGCGGTTTCAAGCGCCAGGACTAGGATCGAGCGCGAATTCGATCCTGATGCGATCAGGAGGCTGAAGGAGTCTTTAGGAGCCGACATTACGATTGGCGGCCCCGAGCTTGCTGGGCAGGCGATGAGCGCGGGACTGATCGACGAGTGTCATCTGCTTCTTAATCCGATCGTCTTGGGTGGACGTAAGCGAGCATTGCCGGACAACCTCCGCATGCGGCTCGAGCTGCTCGGTGAGCGCCGCTTCCGAAGCGGCGTTGTTCATCTTCACTACCGCGTGATCGTCTGACCCGACGCTAGACGCCAACCAACCAAGGGGCGCTGTGAGGCAGCCACAACAAGCTATTGCTGGGCAGATATATAGGCATGGGAGGCCCCCCCACCCGTCAAGGATATAAACGCTGCGCGCCCTTGACGGGTTTACAGCAGTGCGGTCAATTTACACATCAGATCTTGGACAGTTTGCATCGTCAGTTTTTGGACTTTTTGAAGCCGCTAAAACAGGTTATACCATTCGATGTGCACAGTTGGTCGTGGCTTTGTCGGGGCCGTGGCGCGGTTTGCGTCACGGCCCCTTTGCGATCCCTAATGGTTGGCCAGGTTGTCGAGCAGGATCGCCGTTTCGCCCCGAGTGGCCGGCGCCGCCCCCCGGAACTCGGCGCCCTGCCACAGGGAGTGGTAGCCGCCCGCACCAATCAGGTCGGCCTTACGGGCGCTGCCTGCCCAGCCGGCGAACCAGTCGGTGCTGCGAATGTCGCTGTAGGCGGCGCCCGGCTCCTGCTTCAGCCCGGCCGCAGCGGCGACCATCTTCGCGAGCTGGCCCCGGGTGACCGGCAGGTCCGGCTGGAAGGTACCATCCGGGAAGCCGTTGATAATCCCCGCCGACACCGCAGCCTGCAAGTAGCCCGACTGGGCGGCCCAGTGGCGGGCCGAGTCGGCGAACGGAACCCGCCCCTGCGGGTCAGGCTTCAGCCCCAGGTTCAATACCATCATTTTCGCGACCTCAGCCCGCGTCACCGCGGCGTTGGGCCGGAAGCTGCCGTCGGGATTGCCGACCAGGATCTGCCGCGCTGCCAGCTGCTCCACGGCATCGCACGACGGATGGTCCGCCGCCACATCAGGGAAGCGGGCGCCGCAGCCAACCGCCGTCATCTGCGTGCCGCCCTCACCCACGGCGACAAACCGACCGCCGCCGTATGCGAACCGGGCGGCACCGGCTGGGTTGGGCTCAGTGGTCCAGTGCTGACCGTCTGCCGACGTGAGGATGCTCTCCTGATTCCAGGCCAGGAACCGGCCGCCGCCGTAGATGACGCCCAGCAACTGCGAACCGCCCGGCTCGACCCGAGTCCACTGCTTGCCGTCCGCCGAGGTGTACAGGAGGCCCGTCGGCCGGGCGCCCGCGGCGACAAAGCGGCCGCCCCCGTAAGCCACCTGGAACAGGTCGCTGTCGCCGGGCACGGTGATCGCCCGCGTCCAGGCAAGTCCGTCCGCGGAATAGGCGATGTGGTCGCCCCCTACGGCGGCAAACAGCCCCTTGCCGAAGCTGACCCCCCAGACGGGGCCGGGTTCGGGGCTCCGCACTTCCGCAAGCGGTTTCAAGTCAGCTGAGAGGACGGCGGCGCCGAAGCTGTAATGGGCCACCACGTAGCGCCCGTTCCCGTAGGCGAAGTTGCCGACCGACCAGAGCCCGATCTCTGCAGCGGTTTTCCAGGCGCGCCCATCGTCGGAGACGAGGACCTGCTTGCCGTTCCCGCTGGTGCTGTTGCTAACGAAGCGCCCATTCACATAATCGATGGAGAGCAGGAGCGTGTGCGGGTCGACCTTAGTCCAGTGCTGCCCATCCTGCGAGACGGACTCAGCCGGACCCTTCACGGCGACGAACTGTCCGTTGCCATAGGCAACGCCGTCGGCTGACACGAGGGCCGGGTCGACTTGCAGGTCCGTCCAGTGGAGCCGGTCCGGAGCCGTGCTCGTGGCCGCCATTGCTGATGATGAACAGCAGAGCAGTGCCACAGTGAGTGCGAGGAATGTGCGTTTCAAACGGGCCCCTCCTTCTCCACCTGGTTGTCTCACTGTTAGACGACAGGCGGGCGGACGTGGTTCCATATATCGAAAGAACCCGAGGCGAAATTGCCTCGGGTTCTTTCGACTATGCTGCCGACAGCAGCTTCCTTAAGAAATAAGCCGGCGCCCACAACCACTCGTCCGGCGTCTCGGCGCCGGGCAGGAGCTGGTTGGCGACGAACGTCGCCGCATGGACCCGATGGATGCGCTCGGCGGCATGCAACGCCGCGGCCAGTTGCTCCTTCGGCCATTGTGCCGTCCAGGGCTCCAGATAAGCGTCTCGCAAGCGCTGCCGGGTCTCGTCAGTCTCGGGCACCGCGGCACTGCCCAGCTGATCGAGCAGGTGGACCAGGCCGAAAAACGGGTGCGAGACCGACACGTCCGACCAGTCGAAGATCAGCGCCCGCTCGCCGTCCAGGGCGATGTTCAGTGGATGGAAGTCGCCGTGGTCAAGCGTCACCGGCGGGCCCAGGCGCTCCAGGTCCTGCAGGCATGTCCGCAGTTCGGGCGCCATCGCCCGCAGCGCCGCCAACTCCGCCGCCGTCAGGCGCCCATCGCCTACCAGCAAGTCGGTGTTCGCCAGCAACTGCTCCAGCTCGGCGGCGATCACTGGCAGGCTGCGGTCGAAGCAGCCCGCCGCCAGCAGTAGGCCAGTGCGGGGCATCAGCGCGATCTGCATGTGGGCGTAGGCGCGCAGCACCTCCTCCCACCGGGACAGGTCTGCGATCTCCTTTAAGAGCGGGCCAGTGAACGCGCGGGTCAGGAACCAGCGGCGCTCCTGGTCCGCCACCACCAGCCGCGGTGCGTGAGCGGGAAACTCACGGGCGAGCAGGGCTGTCACCCCGACCTCAGCGGAGAGCTGGGCCGAGCAGGCCTTGAAGTAAACCATGCCCCCCGTGGTGGGCACGGTCAGCAGGCAGGCGCACGACCATGTCTTCAACTGCATGACCGGCCCGGTCGGCTTCAGCCCAACCCGCTCAAGCTCCTCGCCAATCCAGGTGCTGGCGACGCGGAACCAGCCGGGGCAGGCCCAGGGGGCCCGACCCGGCGGGGGTTCCGGCAGTGCGGTATCCGCAAACCATGCTGCTAACACAGCCCGGTGCTCCGGCACCGCCAATTCCAGGCCCGCTAGCTCCGCCTGGCTCACCCAGCGGGCGCCGACCGGCGGCTCCCAGACCGGGCTCAGATTATCAGCGGCGTACACGCGATCAGCGATGACGCCGGGCGCCGTCTCATGCCGGTAGAGCCACCGCATGATCACGATCGCAAGGCCCAGTTCCTCATGGACAGCCTGGTTGATCGCCCCGGTCATCAGAAACGAATGGCCGGGCAGGTCGACGAAGGGCAGCGTCCAGCCGGATTCGGCGGGCAGCAGTAAAGCGGCAGGCCGCTCCGGGCGTGGCACAATCACGTAGCGCAGGAGTGAATTTTCCATGTCGTGATTGTACCACTGGTATAATTACTTCGCCATCGAGCAATACGGGCGGAGCCGGACGCCGATCACGCTGCCGAGCATCGCGGCGACCATCCAGACCCAGCCATGGACGCTGAACGAGGCGATGCCGCCAAAGTAGGCGCCGATGTTGCAGCCGAAGGCAATCCGGGCGCCGTAGCCCATGCCGACGCCGCCGAGCAGTGCGCCCACCGTCATGCCGATGGGGAAACGCCGGGCGACAGGGCGCACGAACCGGCCCGCAAGGGCCGCGGCCAGCAGGGCGCCGAGCATCAGGCCGATATCCATCACGGTGTTAACATCGAAGAGGAGGCTCTTGTGCAAGGCCGCAGCATTCGCGGGCACCTGCCAGTAGGACCAGTTCTGAACCGAGATGCCCGCGGCCTGGGCCAGCTTCGCACCCCACACGGCGAACGCAGAGGTGACGCCCCAGGGCTTGCCGGAGATGGCCAGAATCGCTGCGTTCAGCACGGCGAGGACCACGCCGCCCCACAGCAGGGACCAAGGGCCCTTGTAGAGCTTCTGCCAGCCGTGGACTTCAGTCGCCTTGGCGGGAAGAGGCGTAACCTTCCGGCGCCGCTCAACCCAGAGGGTCAGCAGCACGACAGCGCCAGCGATGAGCACCTGGATCAGCAGGCCGCCGCCGATGCCGAAGGACTTGATCAGTGAGACCGGTGCGAACGAGGGGGTCGCCATCCACCAGGCGAAGTGTGCGGTGGCCAGCAGCGATCCGCCGACGTAGCCGATGATCGTCAGGATGGCGCGCAGGTCGCCGCCGCCGAGGTGGTAGAGTGTACCGGAGGCGCAGCCGTCGGCCACCTGCATGCAGAGGCCGAACAGGAAGGCGCCGAACACCACCGATAGGCCGACCGGCGAGACGTAGCCCGCCATGGGCTTGCCCAGGAAGGAGCCGGCGGTCAGCAGCGGCAGGAAGAGCACGCTGGCAATGACGAACATCAGCATGTGGCTGCGAATGGCCGCGCCACGGCCCTCGTTGATGAAATCGCGGAAGGCGGTGGTGAAGCCGTAGTGGGCGTGGTACAGGGTCAGGCCGCCGATGCCGGCGAGCAGGAACAGCACACTCTGGCGCCACGAGACGGCGCCGTTGAGCAGGAGCGCACCGGCGATGAACAGGGCCGCCACCACAATGGTGATGCGCATGCCCGGGTTGAAAGCGGGGCGGTTTGCCGCCGTTCGCTGATTGAGGTCAACAGTCATATCAGCCATACAATGAGCCTCCTTCACATCTCTACGACAAAATACTATATTCCGAGTGGAATACTGTACATTACTTCCTCATATTACGCCTCAGAACGTCAGTCGTAAAGAGGTTGGGCATAGCCAACGGCGCACAGTATCGCCGTACTTGACCACCAGTTCCACCCGGGTCAGGGGCGTCGCACTTTGCCAGGTGGCGGTCAGCCGCTGTTTGTCAGCGGCCAGCGGGTAGGTGCCCGCCGCGCTCTCCCCCGCAAAGGCATAACGTCAAAAATGCTCCCCCGCCCAGAGCCCGCCGAGAGAGCGTTTTTGACGTTTTATTGCTGAAGGAAATCGTGATGTCAGACAATGATAGCGACCCAGTAGGCAAATCGCGTCCGTTTTGTCGTTCCCTGCCCTGTTGAGCGTGCTGAAGGCAGAAATTGTGCCACAATATGCGGTTGTACGGGTGTCATGTGAGGAGAATCGTCAAAAATGCTCTCGATCCTGGCTATCCGGTGGAGAGCAAAATTGACGATTCATCGCGGGTGCCAGTACGAGCGGGGGCCAGCGGCCGGCGGGTAAGGCCGGCGCCACGCCGCGCTAGTCATGGCGGTATTCTCATCGTGCAACCTTGGTGACTTCAGCTGAAACAACCTTGCATTCACTTCAGCGCTGCAGTAAAATTTGGACGATCCGTTTAATCTTTTCGACCAAGTACGCATGTAAACAAAGGCAAATCAACGCTACACAGGGAGGAATCGCTCATGATGACGCCACCTGAGGAGAGCCTGGGGCTGCCCCCCGCGGTCCGTGCTAATCCCTACCCGTTCTATGAGCAACTGCGCGCACAGGACCCGGTCCTCTGGGTCCCTGGCATTCTGGGGCGGGGCGCATGGCTGATCACCGGCCACCACGAGTGCGCCGCCCTCCTCAAGGAGAACCAGTTCGGCAAGGAAGCGCACAAGGTGGTCCCC
>JAQBPS010000349.1 GCA_028287415.1 Bacillota bacterium
GTACGTCGCCACGCCTATGCTCACTTCGAGCTGAAGCCCGGGCCCCTCCGGCGGTTCCTGCGCCAGCGCCGCCACCACACCGTCGATCCGTTGCAGCACAGCCCCGGCGCCATCCGTATCAGCGTCCGGCAACAAGATCACAACCTCGTGATCGCCTAGCCTCGCCAGTACGTCATACTCACGCATCACGTGGACCAGCCGGGCCATCAGCCGGGGCACGGCCTGATCATCGCCGGGCTGAAGGACCCGGCAGACTGCCACCGACACGTGCGACTGGCTCCGCTCCGCCCGCTTCAGCTCCCGCTTGAGGTAATCGGGGATCTGCCAGGACAGGTTAAGCCCCTCCCCCTGACTGATCGCCATGCGCTCTGCCAGCGTTTCGGTCACCCTGCGCAGGAGCAGGTCCGCTCCGAATGGCTTCGTCACCATGGTCGTAGCCCCGGCGACAATCATTGCAATCACGGTTTCACGGGGCGGCTGTGCTGTCACCACCAGTACCGACAGCGTCGCGAGGCGGTCATGCTCCTGAAGCCAGCGGAGGAAGTCCAGGCCGCCCGCGTCGGGAAAGGCCAGCTCAGTCAGCACCAAACTCACCGTACCGGGTTTGCTGAGCAGCCCGCTCACGGCCTCCGTCGGGCTGGATGCCTCTGCCACCGCATGGCCGGCTGCTTCCAGAAGGCTGCGCATCCGCTTGCGGTCGACCGGCGACGGGTCAATGATCAATATCTTGGCCATAATATCCTCCCCCGTGCAGCCATCGGTTAAATTAGTTCGTCAGAATTGTTAGAGCCTCCTTCCTTTTAAACGTTGCGTGTCACAAATTAAATAGCCGCCACAATCGGAAGGCGCTGCTTCCGGTCATGACGGCCACAATTGCTGGATGGCGAATGGAAGCGCCTGCCTACGCGGCCCCGCAGTGCATGGAGGACAAAACTCGTCACCTCCGGCGTCAACGCTCCTGAGAGCTCGTGGTCATGTCGCTGGAGCCAGTTCATGGTGTGTCCCCCCGGTGGCGACCCGTGTGTGGATCTCTCCGCATTTAGAGAGACGGAAACAAGGATCAGAATGTTCCATAACCAATCCGTAAATTGTGGCCCGGCGGCGCGAAAAGCACCCGCAGGACTGCTGCCCCACGGGTGCGGTAGACTCAGGCGTTCGCGCCCGGCAGGCGCTCGTCGCCGGAACGGCGTGTGATCTTCTGCTCATCCATCCACTCCAGGAGCGGCAGGGCGTACTTGCGGGTGGTCCCCAGCAGATCCCGGAACTCCGCCACCGAGAGCTTACCGTGTGCTTTCAGGTGCTCCCGGGTGCGGCGGGCGCCCTCCGCCATCAGATCAGCGGCAACGATCAGGTCATCTCCGACCCGCGCCACCTGCCCCTGCTCCGTGAGGTAAATGACCAGTTCTTCTGTGTCCCTCGCCTTGAACAGCTCCTTCAGCTCACCCGTGGGCAGCGGGTTGAAGCCTGCCGCAGCGATCGCCTGCAGCATGGCCTCCGCGATCTTCGCCTGGCCAGCGTTCAGCGTGATCGTGCGGTCGGACAACCCCACCCGCTCCCGGTTAACACTGATCTCATCAGCCGCCTCCGCCGCACCCAGCAGCGCAGTGAACTCCTTGCCCCCGACGCCGAGCTTGCGCCGCACCTCTTCCTTGGCCGGCCCCTGCCGGAGCGGGAATTGCTGGTAGAACGCCTCCAAATGCTGGTGAACCGCTGCCACAAAGGCACCAAAACCTCGCCGATGGATCAGGAGACCGCCCTCCAGTTCCCGCACATCCTGCGCCAGCCCCGGAAGCTCTGCGACGATTGTCTCGGGGGGAATGCCAGACCGTTTGGCCAGTTCCGCCACCGAAAGGGGAGTGATTGCGGAGCGGGCGAGCGTCTCGGCCAGGACACCGCCCGTACCGCCCGTCTCCTTGATCTTCAGTTCCGCCAGCGCCTGGTCAGCCTGCGACTTCTTGTAGTGGGCGTGCGGCTCAACCACCACGCCGCCGGCCATCGTATGCACCGGGCTGTATGCCCGGATGATGTAGTGGTCGCCGCGGCCGACCACGAGCGGCTCCTCCGTCTTGATCTGGACGTAGGCCGTGTCGCCGGGTTCCAGCGTCTCCCGGTCCAACAACAGCACCCGAGCCAACACCTCGCTGCTGCCCGTGTGCAGGTGAACCCGGACACCGTGCTTCATCTCCTTGGGCCAGGACTCCAGGAGGTGCAGGCGGGCGGCAAACGAGTCCGTGGGCTGGAGGACGCCCGGGGCGCACAGCACATGGCCCCGCTTCACGTCGCTGCGCTCAATGCCCGCCAGGTTGACCGCTACGCGCTGTCCCGCCTCGGCCCGGGCGACCTTCTCGCCATGCACCTGAAGCCCACGCACGCGCACTTCAAGCGCCAGCGGCAGCAGCTCCAGGCGGTCCCCCTCCTGCATCATCCCGCCGACGAGGGTGCCGGTCACCACCGTGCCGAAGCCCGGGCGCACGAAAGCGCGGTCGACAGGCAGGCGGGCAAATGCGGTCATGTCCTTGGGTTCGGTGCCCTCCAGCGTCTCGTCGAGGGTCTGCGCCAGCGCAGGCAGACCATCGCCCGTGAGGCTGGACACGGCAATCAGGGGCGCCCGCTCCAGGAAGGTGCCCTTGACGGCCTGCCGCACATCGTCGGCGACAAGCTCAAGCAGCTCTTCATCCACCAGATCCTTTTTGGTCAGCACAATAATGCCTTGCTGGATATCCAGCAGGCGTAGAATATCCAGGTGCTCCTGGGTCTGCGGCATCACGCCCTCATCGGCGGCCACGACCAGCAGCACCAGGTCAATGCCGGTAATGCCGGCCAACATGTTCTTGATGAACCGCTCATGACCGGGGACATCAATCACGGCTGCCCGCCGCCCGCTCGGCAGGGCAAACTGCGCAAACCCGATGTCAATCGAGATGCCCCGCTGTTTCTCCTCCGGGAACCGGTCCGTCTCCGTTCCGGTGAGTGCCCGGATCAGGGCAGACTTTCCGTGGTCCACATGGCCGGCGGTGCCAATGATCAAATGCTTCAAGGAATCCTCCTCCGCGAAGCGGCCCACCGCTCGGGAGCCGGCGGGCCGCCAGATTACTTTTACTTATTGAGGGTCTGTGACCAGTCGTGGGCGGCAGCGCCCTCCAGGAACCGCTCGCAGTCAAGGGCGGCCATGCAGCCGGAGCCCGCTGCTGTGATCGCCTGGCGATACTTGTGGTCCTGCACGTCGCCGCAGGCGAATACACCCGGGATATTGGTCTCCGCAGAACCCGGCTTGGTCTGGATGTAGCCCTGCTCGTCCAGGTCAATCTGACCCGCCAGGAACTCGGTGTTCGGCCGGTGGCCAATCGCCACGAAAAGGCCGTCCGCCTCCAGTACCCGCTCCTCGCCAGTGCCAGAGTCCTTCACCTTCAGCCCCTGGAAGCCCTTCTCACCGGCGATTACCTCGATCGGTGCGACGCCGAGTGCCCACGAGACCTTGGCATTCTCGCGGACCCGGTCCTGCATGATCTTGGATGCACGCAGCTCACTGCGGCGGTGCACCACGGTCACGTCGGCGAACTTGGTCAGGAAATTGCCTTCCTCCATGGCCGAGTCACCGCCGCCGACGACGAGCACCTTCTTGCCATTGTAGAAGAAGCCGTCACAGGTCGCACAGGTAGAGACGCCCCGCCCGATGTTCTCCCGCTCGCCCGGAATCCCGAGCAGCTTGGCAGAGGCACCGGTCGAGATGATCACCGTGTCGGCCTCAATCACCTCGGACTCGTCAACAGTGATCTTGAAGGGCCGCTGTGAGAAGTCGACAGTGGTG
>JAQBPS010000371.1 GCA_028287415.1 Bacillota bacterium
GCCACCCACCAGTGCGTGGTGATGTAGTTGCGGCCGTCCGCCAGCATGCCGCCCCAGGTGATGATCGGCGGCTGGATGCCCAGGCCCAGGAAGGTCAGCGCTGACTCGGCGATGATCACCCTGGGCACCTCCAGGGTCGAGAGCACGATCAGCGTGCCCGCCACGTTGGGGAGAATATGCCGCAGCAGCGTGCGCCATTCCGGGTTGCCCATCGCCCGTGAGGCGACAATGAACTCCCGGTCCCGCATGGTCAGCACCTCCGAGCGCAGCACCCGCCCGTAGATCACCCACCCCGCCACGCCCAGCACGGCGATCGTTTTCCAGAGGCCGGTGCCCAGCACCGCCATGATCGCCAGGGCCAGCAGCGTGAAGGGGAAGGCCAGCTGAATGTCGGCCAGGCGGCTGATCACATCGTCAACGATGCCGCCAAAGTAGCCGGAAGCAAGGCCCGCGATCGTGCCGATGCCGCCCGCAATCAGCACCGCCGTCAGGCCGACCAGCAGCGATACCTGGGAGCCGTAGATCAGGCGGCTCAAGATGTCCCGGCCGAGGTGATCAGTGCCGAGCCGGTAGGCCGGATTGGCACCGTTCATCCAGAACGGGGGCAGCAGCTTCAGTTCAATATGCTGCTGGACCGGATCGTGCGGCGCGATCAGCGGGGCGAAGACCGCGCAGATCACCACCAGGGCGACCACGGCCAGGCCGAAGATCGTCAGCTTGCGGCGCCAGAGATTCCCCAGTGCGCGTCGCAGCAGGCGGCCGTTGGTCGAGGGGTCCGCAGGCGACTGGGGCGGGGCGGGTACCTGGACCTGTGCAGCCATGCGAACGCACCTCCTAGGAGTAACGGATGCGGGGGTCCAGCACCGAGTAGAGCAGGTCGGTCGCCAGGTTGATCCCCACGATGATCACGGCGAAGAGGAAGACGGCAGCCTGCACCACGTAGAAGTCCCGGTTGTAGATCGCCTGCACGACAAACTTGCCGACGCCGGGCCAGGCGAAGATCGTCTCCGTGATGACCGAGCCGCCGAGCAGGGCGCCGAGCTGGAGGCCGATGATCGTGACAACCGGCAGCATCGCGTTGCGCAGGGCGTGCTTATACAGCACGTAGCGCTCGGTGATCCCCTTCGCCCGGGCGGTGCGGATGAAATCCTGGGTCATCACCTCCAGCATCCCCGAGCGGAGCATGCGCATGATGCTGGCGCTGGTGTAGGCCGCCAGGGTGATCGATGGCAGGATGTACGACCGCCAGTCATCCTTGCCCCCGGCGGGCAGCCACTTGAGTTGCACCCCGAAGATGATGATCAGCAAAATCCCCAACCAGTAGACGGGCATGGACTGTCCAAGCAAGGCGAGCAGGGTGCCCACGGCGTCGGCCAGGCTCCCCCTGCGGGTGGCCCCGATAATGCCCGCCGGAATCGCCACCACGAGCGCCATCAGCAGGGCGACGCCCGACAGCGACAGGGTGGCGGGCATGCGCTGGAATACCATGAGCATGGCGGGCTCGCCGTGCCGGAGGGAGTCGCCGAAATCCAGGACCATCACGCCCCGGAGGTAGTCAAAGAGCTGGATGTACATGGCCCGGTCGAACCCGAGTTGATGGCGAAGCAGGTCAATGTCAGCCTGGGTGGCGTCCGGCGATGCCATGAGCCGCACGGGATCGCCGGTCATCCGGGTGATGAGGAAGGCGACCAGCGTCACGCCGATCAGCACGATCACGGCGTGGCCCAGCCGCTTGAGCAGGTAGCGTCCCACGGCAGCATCATCCCCTCCGGCGATCAGTTGTTCAGGGTGGCCTTGTAGAGGTCGATCAGCTCATCGGAGCGGGGCGTCCAGTTGAGCCGCTTGGAGACGCCATAGACGTCCCTTGGCTGCCATTGGGTGATAAATGCTGCATCGTCGTGGACCTGCTTGAGGGCAGTCTGATACAGCGCCTCCCGCTGCTTCGGATCCATCAGGGTGCGAGCCTTGGCGATGGCGTCATCGCTGACGGGGTTGCCGTAAGTGGAGTTGGAGCCGTTGCTCGTGAGGCACGCCTCCAGGGTGCCGTCGGCGTCCCAGGTGGCGTTGCCCCAACCGATCAGCCAGAGGCCCTTCTGGTCACGCGAGTTCGTCAGTTTGATGTGGTTGCCCCACTCATTCACCTGCAACTTCACTTTGACCCCAATCGCTTGCAGCTGTCCGCTGATCGCCTCGGCCATCTCCTTATCCATGGCGTAGCGGCCGTTCGGCGTATCGAACTGGATCTCCTCGCCGTTGTAGCCGGACTCCTTCAGGAGCTGCTTGGCCAACGCCGGGTCGTACGTGTACGGCTGGATGCTGGCATCGAATCCGAAGTGCTTGGGGGTGAGAGCGGAGCCAAGCAGGAAACCATTGCCCAGCAGCACGTTCTTGACCAGCGATTCGCCGTCGACGGCATGGGCGAGCGCCTGCCGGAATTTCGGATTTGCGGTGATCCCGCCCTTGCGGGCCTGGGCGGCGACATAGATGACGCGGACGCTCGCCACTTCAGCAGTCTTGGTGTCCTTGCCGTTCTTGAGCGACTCGACCTGGTTGGCGGGCACGTTGACGATGATGTCGGCCTGGCCGGTCTGCAGCTGGGAGATCCGGGTGGTGGCCTCGCCAACGGGCCGGAAGATCACCTGCTGGATCTTCGGGGCACCGCCCCAGTAATCCGGGTTGGCCTGGAGGACGACCTCCTCCTGCTTGACCCACTTGACGAACTTGTACGGGCCGGTGCCCATCGGGGTTTTGGCCAGGTATTCCTTGCCCTTCTCCTTGAGGTACTTGGCGCTGATGATGTGCTCGGAGGCGAGACGGTTCGGGAGGATCGGGTACGGCGCCGACGTGATAAACTGTACTGTCTGTGGATCGATGATCTTGATTTCCTTGATCGCCGACAGGTTGTTGCGTCGGGGCGACTTCTCATCCGGGTTGATGATCCGCTCCACGGAGGCCTTCACGTCCTCGGCTGTGAAAGGGGTGCCATCATGGAATTTGACGCCCTGCCGGAGCTTGAACTCCCAGGTGGTGTCGTTCAGGGGCTTCCATTCGGTGGCGAGGCCGGGCTCGAATTTCATCTCTTCATTGCGGTGGACCAGCGTGTCATAGATGTTGTTCAGGATGTTCGCTGCCGGCGTCTCCGTGTGTCCCGCCGGGTCCAGGGTTGTCGCATCGACGCCCTGGAGTACGATAACCGGCTTCTGGTCCGCAACCTTCGGCGTACCGCCGCCCGTAGCAGAACCCTGTTGGGAGCGACCGGCCCCACCGCACCCGGCCAGAAAAATCGCCGTGATTGCCAGCACCCCGACCCCGCGTCTGATACCCTTGAGATCAATCCGATTCATACGACCAGGGCTCCTTCCTTTCGTGGATTAAAGTGGGGAGATTCGATTTTTTGTCTTGAAGTCCTTCTAGTATGTGTATTTCGGATGCAGGAAAAGACCGCCGATTGCAACGGCGCATTCGCCATTGTCGAAAGAGGACTTTCCGGTTCCCGAGCGTACATATCGAGTAGCGATGATTTACGCGGAGGTGCGGCATGGTACCGACATTGATCCTGGGCGGGACCGGGTCTGGCAAGACCGCCGCCCTGATGCGGCGCTACTATGAGTGGGTCCGGGGGGGCAGCCGCACCGACCAGGTGCTCGTGCTGACAGCGGGCTCGATTCACTCAGCCAACTGGCGAAAGAACCTGAAGCTGGAGGCACACGGCCCGATTGAGGCGCTCAGCTTCTTCGGCTTCATTCAGCGGGAGCTCAACCTGTTCTGGGCGCCCGTGCAGGCCGCCATGCCGGCGCTGAAGGACTGGGTCCGCCCGGAGTTCCTGAACATCGAAATCGCCCACCACCTCATGCGTGGTCTGGTTGACCCGCTGGAGGTCGACTTCAGCACGCAGGTGAAGGCGAGCCCGCAGCGCATCGCCATCCAGATCGCGTCGAACCTGAGCACGGTCGCGGCCGCAGCGGGCCTGAATGCGGGCGAGACCGCCCGGCGGCTGGCCATGGCCGACCGGCAGGAGAAGGGCCAGCTGTACGACATGATCCAGGGCCTGCTGGAGGCGTTCCGGGAGCAGTGCCTTCGGGCGGGCATTCTCGACTATGGCTTGTCGCTGCAGCTGTTCACCGGGGTGCTCATGCAGCACGGCCCCTACCTGGAACACCTGCGGGCCCGGTACCGTTACCTGCTGGTGGATGACCTGGACGAGTCGGTCCCCGCGGAGCAGGACTTTGTGGCCGCCCTTGCCGGTAGGATGGAGCAAGTGGTCTACGCCTTCGGCACGGACGGGGGCCATGCCGGCTTCATGGGCGCCGACCCGGTCTCCGCCCTCCAGCGCTTCCGGCCCGGCGCCGCAGTGACCGAACTGACCGGCTCGCACACCTGCTCGGCCGAGGCTTTCGAGTTTGGTGACGCGATGGGCGAGCGGATCATGGGGCGGCGCCCCACCCGGCGCTTCACCGATATCGTCGAGGACCGCATTGCGACCGACCTGCGGGGCGACATGATCGAGCAGGTTGTGCAAAAGGTGACCGCTCTGGTTGACCGCGGCGTGCCGCCCGGGGAAATCGCCCTGCTCGGGCCGCACGTGGACAAGGCGCTGGAGGTGACCGCACAGCGGGCCCTGGGCGCCCGGCATATCCCCGTGCAGAACCTGAGCCTCTCCCGGCGCCTGGTCGATGAGCCGTACGCCCGGGCGATCATCACGCTGGCGGGGCTGGTGCATCCGCACTGGCGGATTCCCCGGGACTCGGCGGGCTCGTTCGCCAACGCCATGCAGCTGCTGCTCAAGCTGGACCCGATCCGCTCGTCGATCCTTGGTGATGCGATCTGGCGCCTCGGTGACCTGCCCGACCTGGATGAGTCAGGCCTGCGCCGACGGGTCGGCTTTGAGCGGTCCGAGGCCTATGAGTACCTGCGCCAGTGGGTACAGGAAGCCCGCCAGCGCGAGTGGCCGACGGACGCGTTTGCCCAGGCGGTGGTTTCCGAGGTGATGGCGCCGCTGATTGGCGACCTGACCCCCGACAAGCTCCACGCCTGTCAGCAGCTGCTCATTTCGGCGCACCGCTTCCGTCAGGCCATGGAGCGCTTCGGCGCGGGAGCCTATGGCAGCGAGTACGTAAAAATGCTGACCGAGGGCACCGTTGCGGCCGAGCCCCTGGAGGCTTACGACCCGGCCAAGGATGCCGTCACCCTGGCAACGCCCTACGCTTACCTGAGCAGCCGCCTCAGCTCGCAGTATCAGATCTGGATCGACGTCTCCGGCGACGGCTGGTACCCGAACGACGTGAAGGAAATTGCCAACCCGCATGTCCTCTCCCGCCGGTGGGAGGAGGGGGACCGCTGGACCGACACCCGTAACAACCGGATTCGCCAGGCGAATGCCGCTCGCACGGTCAAGGCGTTGATTCGCCGCTGCCGGGGCCGCCTGGTCCTGGCGGAGTGCAGCCTCACGCCGTGGGGCCAGGAGCAGGAGGGCGGGCTGTCTGACGCCTTCGGCGACCTGATCCGGGAGAAGGTGAAGGGTCAGCCGGGCGCCGCTTTCCAATAATGGCCGCAACCCGGCCAGGAGGGAAGCCCCGGCGGGATGCGGAAACATAACATAACGCTGCCCCCCACAGTGGGGGCTACCTTGCGTAAGAGAGAAGGTGCCGGTCCTGAGCATTCACCTGCGGCCAGACCAGGAGCAGGTCGCCGCTTACCGGAAGGGCTACATGGCGGTCCCCGCCGTGCCCGGGGCCGGCAAGACCACCGTGCTGGCCTACCTGGCTGCCGACCTGATCGCGGGCGGCATGCATGATCCCGGCCGCATATTGATTGTGACCTACACCAACTCCGCTGTCGGCAACTTCCGGAGTCGCATTGGCGACTTTCTGGACCAGCGGGGCTATCCCCGCAGCCAGGGCTATGAGGTCCGTACGATCCACTCCCTGGCCTCGCATATTGTCCGGGAGCGGCCCGACGCCATTGGCTGGTCCGATAACTTCCGTGTTGCCGATGAACTGCAGGTTACGAGCATTCTCGAAACCCTGACGCGGCGCTGGAT
>JAQBPS010000385.1 GCA_028287415.1 Bacillota bacterium
TCCAAGCCGTGCAGGCGCTCACCCATCTGCGCGATCATGATGCCCCAGCGTTCGGCGACCGGGTCGCCCAGGGTGAACTCGATGGGGCTGGCCCGATTCTCCTGCGACAGATCAAGCCAGCCCGTCAACGCCAGTTTCCGGGCAGCGCCATACAGCAGCTTCGCCTGAAGATCAAGGTCCGTGTCCGCCAATAATCCGATAGGCATGGTCACATGGGGCTGCACAGCATTGCCGCTGATCTGCGACCTGCTGGCGAGCCAGTCGCCACCACTCAGTTCTGCGAGCGCTCGCCGAACCGTGGCCGGTGTAAGGCTTGAGCGGCCGACCAGCGTATTAGTACTGGGCGCGCTCGACTCCTCCGGCCGGTGGCAGGCCCAGATGATCTTGGCCGCAGGGCTCAGATTCGGTGCCAGGAGAATGGAAGCTGGCATCATGCTGGCGTTCGCCACAGTTCCCCTCCTCATCTAAAGGTATATTTTACCAGATACGCCCCCCTCCTGCAACAGACTGCGCATGCATAGTGGCAAGATCCTGTCAACCACGTGATTCGAGAGTACGCGCAACATTTACCCCGCCTAAATCTGGCACCCAGGGCAAAAGTTGCGCGAACTCAGCCGTCCGGGTCCACTCTGAGCCCCTTATGTCCCCGGCGACTGCAAGATCCGACAACAGACTTCAAAATAGGACAGAAACAGGTCACGATCTCACACCAGTAGATGCACGATGGGACCTCAACCACTTCCCGATCTTAAGTTCGATCAACTTTTGCCTCGTCTACCGCAAACAAGGCGGTCAAAAGTTGACCTTGCTTAAACAAGCAGGTTGATGGCCAGGTCCCCCGCCAGCCGGGCGATGAGCAACAAAATTGTTTGCCATCGCCCCGTTACTCAGCACGAACCTGGCCGGCCTCGGGCTGCGCCAAGGACAATGAGGGGACGGGAATCACGCCGCGGTCGCCCAGACCCGGTTTGCCCTGGAGTTTGGCAGGCAGAGCCTGCTCAAGTTTGTCGAGGACTTGACCGAGGAGCAGCTGGTACCGGCGTCGTATTACCTGCATCAGCGTTGCCGACAGATAGGCCGGACTGCCCACAGTGACGTCGGCGCATCCCCCAATGAGAAGAGGCTGGCGCCCCTCTGGCACCAGCCTATCTCATCGCACTCAGTCACAACTCAACCGAGACCCAATCGCAACCGCCCGTGCTAGGGCAGTGCCAACATGCGCTCCAGGAGCGTGGCCGCTTCGGCGCGGGTCGTCGGATTGGCCGGGCTGAATGCGCCGGTCTCATCGCCGACCATGAGCCGCAGGTTGCTGACCGTCTGGATGGCATCCATCGCCCAGAGCGGGATCTGGCCGGCATCCGTAAACGCTGCCGCACCCGGCTTGGCGTCGCGCCGCAGATAGTGCAGGGCGCTGTTCAGCATGACCGCCACCTCGGCACGGGTCACGTCTGCCTGGGCATCAAACGATCCATCGGCCCGTCCGTGGATGATTCCCGTCTCGACGAGCGCCGCTACCTGTGTCCGGGCCCAGGTCGGGATGGTCTCTGCATCCTTGAAGGAGAGCGCCTGCGCTGACGGTCCGAGCTTGAGCGCCCGGGCCAACATCACGGCGAACTCCGCCCGCGTCACCGGCTTCTCGGGCCGGAACGAATGGTCCGCGTACCCGGACACCACGCCCTGCTGCACCATGTGCAGGATCGCCGTTTCGGCCCAGTGCCCGCTGATATCGGTCAGCGTGACCGGTGCCGGCGTCGGTGCCGGTGCCGGAGCGGGAGCCGGTGCAGGAGCCGGTGCAGGAGCCGGTGCAGGAGCGGGTGCCGGTGTCGGCGTAGGTGCTGGCGTAGGCGTAGGCGCCTCCTTGACCGCGATGGCCGCAAAGAGCGTGAAGTGATCCACATCCACGGTGATGGTATGCTTCACCGTGTCGACTACGCCCCCCAGCTTCACCCACGCCTGGGTCGCCGTGTCGTAATAGTAGACCTGGAGCAGGGCCGGATCCGCCACAAGGGCCGGGTCATAGCGGAAGGTGAGCGTCACCTTGCCCTGCAACTGGTGCACGGGGCTGTTGTCGGACTCACGGACAGCGTTCACTTCCGCCAGCACCGCCACGCTGCCGGACTGCCGGGCCTGGTCGATGGCTGCGCTCGGCCCTGGCTGCTGGACCACGACCGCCAGCCGGTCCGCCGCCACCCCGGCGGGGATTGTCACGGTGAGCTCATTCGTGATCACCTCGGTCGGCTGCTCCGGCTGCACGATCACCCGTACCGGGCCATTCGGATCCGCAACCGGCGGTGCGGACGGAGGCGTAGGATCCCCTCCCCCGGGCGGACTGGCCACGGTGACGCTCGGCGAGGCGGCCAGCGCTTTCAGCGTGCCGGTGGGCGTGGACCGCTGCTGTGACGCGAAGGTGATCTTGCCCCTGGTACGACCCACGGTGACGTTCTTGTAAGCGATCGTCATGGTCTGGCCGGCATCCAGCGTGATATCGGTGACCGTGATGGTCTGGCCGGAGACGCTGGCCGTGCCAGTGCTCGCTGTGACATTGGTCAGGGTCGGCGGGGTCCACCCAGCCGGCACGGTCACGGTCAGGTCGCCAAGCTGCAGCCCGCCCGCGGGGGCCGTGTAGGTGAACGTCAGGTTCGCGTGGGTCTGCCCGGTCGTAAACTTGGCCGGCGCCACGGTCATCGTGCCGCTGCCGTCCGGGGCCGTCACGTTCACGCTGGGCGACTCAGACAGAGCCGTGAGCGTGCCCGTGCTCACGCTCTTCTGCTGCGCCGCAAAAGTAAAGCTGCCCGGCGTGCTCGGTGCGGTGACGCCACTGTAGGTGATCGTCTCGGTCTCGCCGGCGGCCATGGTGATCCCATCAATCGTGATGGTCTGGCCGGAGACGCTGACGCTGCCTCCGGGGGCAGTGGTAGTCACCGCGTCGGGACCGGGCGGCGCCCAGCCATCGGGGACGTTCAGGGTGAGGCTTCCGTCGTTCACCCCGCCGGCCGCGGCCGTATAGGTGAAGGTGAGGCTTGCCCCGGTCTGCCCGGCCGCCAGGCTGCTCGGGGAGACGCTCATGGTGCCGCTGCCGTTTGCGGCGGCGACGGTCACCTGAGGCGAGGCTGCCAGCTGCGTCAGCGTGCCGCCCGCCGTGGACTGCTCCTTGACCGTAAAGCTATAGCTGCCCGGCGTAGCGGGTGCGGTCGCCTTCAGGTAGGCAATCGTCATCTGGGCGTTAGCGGCAAGGGTAATCCCTGTGACCGTGACGGTCTGTCCCGCGACGCTGACGGCGCCGTTGCCGGTCGAGATCTCGCCGGCGGCGCCCGTACCCGTGGTCGGCGCTGTCCAGCCGTCCGGCACAGCCAGGGTCAGGCTGCCATCCGAGACTGCGCTCTCTGCCGTGTAGGTCAGGGTGATATCCGTGGTCTGCCCGGCCGCAACGCTGGTCGATGACAGGAGAACACTGCCGATGCCGTCCGGGATTGGGGGGGCTGTGACGGTCACGCTGGGCGACTGAGCCAGCGGCTGGAACGTGCCGCTCGCCGTGGACCGCTGCATGGTCGGGAAGCTGACGGGGCCCGTTGTTGTGCCTATGTTGCCGTAGTACGTGACTGCGAACTTGCCGCCGTTCGCCAGGCTCAGGGCGGAGGCGACGATGGTCTGGCCCGAGACGCTGACGTTGCTGCCGGTGTCGCCGGTGCCGGTGACCTCGCCGACGGCGCCCGGCGCCGACCAGTCCGCCGGCACTGTGATGGTCAGCTCGCCAAGGTTGGTCCCGCCCCCGGCCGCTGTGTAGGTGAGGGTGACGGCCGCACCGGGTGTGCCGGCCGCGACAGTCGCGGGCGCCACGGTCAGCGTGCCGCTGCCGTCCGGGGCGTATGTGGGCGGGGGCGGGGGAAACCCGGGACACCCGGGCAGCCCGGGACAGCCGGGCATGGGAAACCCGGGACACCCGGGCAGCCCGGGACAGCCGGGCAGCCCGGGCCCCGGGGTCGCCGCGGGTGTCAGGCCCGACGACGCCGCGGGTGCCGGGCCCGACGGCGCCGCAAGCGCCACTGGCGCCCCGGCAAAGCACGTGAGAAGCATGGAGAAGAGCAGAAATGCTGAGAACTTGCGCTGGATCATCCTGAGCGATGTGCGAAGCAACGTATTTCCTCCTTAGCCGCGAGCAACATGCGAAAAGGCTGGTGCCCCTCTGGCACCAGCCTATCGCATCGCACTCAACCGCTACTCAACCGAGACCCAATGCGTACGCAGTCGCCTGCTCCGGACTCAGCGACTGCCCCTGCGACCAGGCCGCCGCATAGGCCTCCTCCCCCAGCCGGGCTGCGGCCGCGGCCAGCAACTGTTCCCGATCCGCCAGTGCACCCGTGTCCGCACCCAGGCCGGAGGAGCGCCGGATGCGATCGGCCGCACCGACCAGGCAGACAGCTCGTTCCGCCTGCCCAACCGTGATCGCTATCGCCCCCATAATCTCAAGCGCAAAGGCGAGGCCACGTTTGAAGCGGGGCTCCCACAGGGGGAAGCTCTCCCGGCCCAGTGCCAGCGCCCGGGCCGGGTCACCCTCCAGGATGGCCAGGTGGGCCAGCCGGAGCAGCGAAAAGGGCAGCACCCGGTCCCCGGCTGCGCGCCGGAGGGCCAGACATTCCTCATGAAGCGACCGCGCCCGCCGATAGTCGCCCTGGCCAATCAGGGCTTCGGCCAGATAGTACAACGTGTGGCGGACCCAGACTCCGTCATCCACTGCCCGGAACAGGGTCAGGCTCTCCTCGAGCAGGGGCACTGCACGGTCAAGCTCGCCGGCAAGGTGTGCGGCCAGCCCCAGTACGATCAGGCAGCGTGCCTGGCCAAGCTGATCCCCAAGCATCACCCAGATTGCCAGCCCCGCTTCGCCTGAGCGAGCGGCGTCGCGAAAGTCGCCGTGACAGGTCGCCAGAGAGCCGGCCAGCGTCAGGGCCAGCGCACGCACAGGCGGATCGGCCGCCAGCGTCAGCAGCTCCGCCACCCGCTGGCGGCCCTCCTGCACATGGCCCCACGTATCCCAAAAGTGCAGCAGTGTCCAGGCCAGCCGAACGCCCCGCGCGGCGCCCACCTGTGTCGACCGGCACCCCTCGAGCGCAGCGCGCAAGTTGTCATGCTCTCGCTCCAGGCGGTCATACCCGACCGCCCACTGCGGCCCCCACTGCTGCGCGGCGACCGCTTGCGCCAGCGCCAGGCACCAGTCATAGTGACGGGAACGGACCGCCGTCTCTTCCCCGGCCGCCCGCAGCTTCTCCAGACCGTACTCCCGGAGGGTGTCCAGCATCCGGAACCGCCGCTCACCGCCCTGTTCATCGGCGATGACGAGCGATTTATCAACCAGCCGATGGAGCAACGCCAGCACATCATCCTGCGGCAGATCCGCCTGTGCGCAGACCGTTTCCGCCGCCGCCAGCGTGAAACCGCCGGCAAAGACCGCAAGCCTGCGCCAGAGCGCTCTTTCCGGCTCCGGCAGCAGCTCGTGACTCCAGTCCACCGCACCCCGGAGGGTCTTCTGGCGGGGGGGTGCCGTGCGGCTGCCCGCCGTCAGCAGCCGGAATCG
>JAQBPS010000407.1 GCA_028287415.1 Bacillota bacterium
TGGCCCAGGCTGTGGCCGCTGCAGTCCGCAAGGCGGTCGAGGGTGCGGTCGGCGCCCGGGTCACAGACGCATTCAATCCGGTCTACACGGATTTCGACAGCGAGGGTTATGTCAGCTTCGGCAACACACTGCCGGTCGACGCCGCCCCCATCCTCATGGGCTTCGGCGGCGCTCTTGATGCTCTGAAGTCCGGCAAGCGGGTCACCCGTGAAGGCTGGAACGGTCAGGGCATGTGGGCGGTGCTGCAGAAGGGCTACCCGGACGGCATTCCCATCAACGCCGGCACGGCCCAGGCCACCGGCCTACCCGAGGGCACCGTCTGCAAGTTCCGTCCGTACTTGCTGCTCTGCACCGCACCGGACGACTTTGTCCACTGGATCCCAACCGGCTCGGACATCCTGGCCGACGACTGGGTGATCGTGCCGGTCTCCGTCTAACCGCAACCGCATATCTCGGGCGCCTCCAAGCGGGGCGCCCTTTGTCATGGCCCGGACCCATCTTTCGCTACGCCGGGGCGTGATCCGGTGAGGAGGAATTCACATGACCACGAACCGCTCATTCGCCCGCGACGTTATCGAGGGCGCCGTTCCTGCCCATGGCTGGCTGCAGTTGTTCGCTAACTCCACCGACAATCCCGACCCGGCGGGCAATCCGGACGGTGGGACCGAGCAGCCGCCGGCAGTCAAGACGTACACCGAAGAGGAAGTTCAGGCGAGGGTTCGGCAGGCTGCCGATACCGCTGCTGCGAAGGCCCGCCGTGCGCTTGAGGCCGAGTACAAGCCCAAACTGTCAGAGGCAACCGACGCGCTCGCAGCCGCCAGGCCGTTCCTGGACAACCCTGTCGGGTACATGTCCCGTTACCTCGCCCAGAATCCCGGTGATCTCCAGGCTGTGGCAGATGGCGTTGACCGCATCGCGCGAGGATTGGCGCCGACGCAGCAGCAGATCGCTGCTGTAGGGCGGGCTGCTGACGATGCCGGAGACCCCCGGGTCGCCAAGAAGCTGGAAACCCTGCAGGCCGAGATGACGGCCACTCGTGAGGCTGTGGATGGCGAGCGCACGCTCACCGCTGAACTGAAGGTGTTCGCCAAGGAGGCCCAGGCTGACGGGCTGGACTGGGATGAGGATGGTTTCCGCGACTTCGTGAACACCTACGCCGACGAGAACGAGATCGGCGACGACGATTCGATCGATACCCGGCTCATGTTCCGATTGTGGAAGGCTGAGCAAAAATTACAGTCTGGCGGGCGCCCCAGGCCGCCCAAGCTGCCCGGGAGCAACGCAGGCACCCCCAACGCACAGGGCAACACTCGCCCCAAGTCGTGGGAGGACGCCGGCGCCCAGGCTGTGGCGCGGCTCAAAGCGGCCCAACAGGACTAAGGAGGGTTTCCTTTGGCTGGTGCTAACCTTAGCACACTTGACGCGATCCTGAAGGACCAGTTCGCCCCGATGGTCGAGGACCAGCTCCAGAGCGACATCCCCATGCTCCAGTTCGCAAAGAAGAAGACGACCTCGCTTGTGGGCCGGCGCTTCCTGATGCCGATTCACGTCTCCCGCAACGAGGGCATGGGCTTCCGCTCTGAAGGTGCCGCGATGCCGCAGGCGGGCAACCAGGGGTACGTCGATACCTTCGTGTACCCCGCCTACTTTTACGGCCGCTACCAACTCACCGCCCAGGCGATGGAGCAGTCCCGCAGCGATGTGGGCGCCTTCATCCGCGGCCAGCAGTCCGAGATGCAGGGCATGGCTACCGACATCGGCAAGCGGCTCAACCAGGCGCTGTACCTGAACAAGTATGGCGTCCGCGGCACGGTGGGGAGCCTCACCGGCACCGGCCCGTGGGTACTGACCCTCACCGGCGCGTCCAAGGGCTTGGAGATCGGTATGCGGGTGGACGTGTGGAACGCTGGGTACACCACCAAGCGCAACACGGGCGGCGCCCCTAAGTGGCTGACCATCACCGCTGTGACCGATGCGGGCCTGAAGGACACCTCTGTAACCACCATTACCGTGAGTGGCACCGCTGCCGGCATCGCTGCCACCGACGTGATCACGCAGGAGGGCTGGGTCGCAGACGGAACCACCTCGGCAGCACTCGGCACGCCGCTGTCGATCACCGGCCTGGCTGACGCCATCGGCACCGGCAGCTACCTCACCGTTGACCCGGCCACCTACCCCATTTGGGCGGCGCAGATCCTGAACAACGGCGGCAGCCCTCGCAGCATCTCCGAGGATCTGATCCAGCAGGCGATGGATGTGACCCGCCAGAAGGGCGGTCAGACCCCCGATGCGCTGTTCACCACCTACAACCAGCGGCGCCGGTTCTTCAACTCCCTCACCCCGAACCGCCGCTTCGTCAACACGAAGAAGCTGGTCACCGGCGGCGTTGAGGTGGTGGACTTCGACGGTACTGAGATCTTCGTGGACCCCGATGCGCCCGCCGGTATGTGGCAGGGCATCAAGAAGGACCAGTGGAGCACCTTCCAGACCCGCGACGGGCACTGGATCGACGACGACGGCCACGTGCTCCACCGTGCCCTGGACGACACTGACGCTTACTTTGCCACCTGGCGCTGGTTCTTCCAGCTCGGCTGCAAGCGGCGCAACGTCAACTTCCGCCTCGGCGACATGACGGAGTAGGGGGCTAACGCATGGCAAACGCTGCGGTCAAGTTCCACCACAAGGGCGGCGCCGACGTGGCCGCCCCGGCGACGAAGATTCAGGCGCTCATCGGCGGTCCTGCCCGGTTCACCGCCGGGCAGGTGGTGCTGACCGCCACAGCCTACGCCACGGGCGGCATCGCAGTCGACCTGACCCAGGACATCCCGCAGCTGACCGCTGCCCTGGTGTCCTCGGCTGGTGGCTACGCGGCGGAGTACGACGCCACCAACAAGAAGATCAAGCTGTACACAGCGCCGGGGGCTGAGGTGACCAACGCCACCGCCCTGACGCTCACCGTCAACTTCCTGGTGCTCGGCACCCTGTAGACGCGACAGAGGCGCCTCACTTAACCGTGGGGCGCCTCCCTATATCTCCGTGAGGAGGCCAATATGAGCAAGGTTTTAGGCGACATCATCGACATCGACGGACGGCTGCGGGAGTACGACCCGGGTCTGTCCCTGGCATATGACGGCGACGGTCGCTGGACCGTTCACCACGTCGGCCGGCAGGGCAGGCCCTACCCGGTGCTGACCATCGGCCAGGGCACCGGCAACCGCTGGCCCAAGGACGACCCGACAGCCCCAGAGGTAGACCGCCCCGACATGCGGATGCTCTACCTGATCCGCGACGCGGACTTCGCCGCCAAGCACGGCACCGTCGACCAGGTGGTGCGTGACATGGAACTGCGTGAGTTGATGGCCAAGGAGGCACAGCGGGCGCAACGCGACAGCCGTGTGGCTGACGTGGCCCGGGAGCACTTCGCATTCCATCAGCGGGACGTGGATGGGGCGGCGGACTATCGGATCAACTTCCCAGTGGCAAAGGCAGAGGGGGTGGCTTGAGTGGGCGCAGAGTTCATTCCAGATGCAAGTAACACGGATCAAATCCTGCTGGTGGGCACGCAGACCGGGGCGGCCGGCGGGGAGAAGATCGGGTTCCGCAACGTCGGTGCGTATGATGCGGCGAAGAACCTGCTGGTAGGGTTGCGGAACAGCGTGGGCGTAGAGCCGATCATTACCAACGGCGGCCTCGCGGATGCGTCTACCCCCGGAATGAACTCCCTTGTAACCGCTGCGCTTAGTATGCGGTTCACTGGGAGCGGTTATGATCGGGTGCGGGTGGCAAACAAGTCAGCCCGCGTCGCCTTCACCGCTGCCGCCAGCGTCGTGATCGCAACCCCTGGTGCCGCCAAGAAGCTGAACCCGCAGGGGCGGGTGACCATCGCCGGCATCACTGCTGGTGAGCAGGTGGACCTGCGTGACGGTGGAATCGCCGGGACCATCATCGACACTGTGAAGGCCGATGCGCAAGGGAACGCTTTCTTTCTCGTCCCGGAGGGCGGCACGTCCGGGCGCCTTGCAGCCGTCAACAATACGCTGGCGGCAACGTGGACCACCGCAACCAGCGGCGCTGCATCCGTCAAGTATAACGAGGAGTAAGGAGGGACAGCATGGCAACAGCAATTTATGACCGCACTATCGATGCAGGGCAGGAACCTGACCGGCAGGCCGTCTCCATCGTTAAGGTAGACGGTGTCGACGTGCAGGTGGCCTGGTGGCCCTCGCTGCTCACTCAGACAAACCCGCTATTCCAGATGAGCAAGACCGCCATTCGCACCTACCTTGAGGCGGAGGCATTATGCACGCAGGGATTCACCGCAGACGCGCGGACGCACCTTGCAGGGATGGCGGCCGGCACCGATACTCGCACATACGACGCCAACCACGTCCAGACCGGTGGCACCGACGCCCGTAACTGGGCTAAACGATGGGTAGATGAGCACGCGGACCCCGGCCCTGTGACCCCCGCTGTGGATCCACTATTGGGACCATGATGCCCCGCTAGCGGGACGGGGCAGAACCTAAAATAGAGCGGCAGGGGCTTTCGCCCTAGCGCCATACCTCCCGCAACTAACGATAGGGTATGGCCTGCCGCAAACCTTGCTTTCGATGTAAAGGAATCATGATACCTGCCAAAAGGTACGTAAATGAGACCATTGACACACGGCGCCCTATCCAAC
>JAQBPS010000417.1 GCA_028287415.1 Bacillota bacterium
CCGCTCAACGCCAGGGCGGCCAACCCTGCCAGCGTGAATGCGGCGCCCCGGCGCAGCTTCTGCTTGGGCGGGTCGGGTGGCGGGGGCACCACGTACTTGCGGAAGCCGTCGTCCGGCCTGGCAGGCAGTGCCCAGGGGCGGTCATCCACCGGGATCTGCGGCCCACCCAGCGGCACCTTGCGATACTCCAGCGCCAGCTTCTGTGCCGCCGGCAAGAGCTTCTCAGCAGCGCCCGGTGCGTCAGGCAACTGCTTCGCGATCAGCCGGACAACGCCCCGGAAATCCTTCTCACGCCCCGAGCGCTCAATGTCGGCGCGCAGCTCCGCCAAACCGGGATAGGACCGCCCCAGGCAGCGTATCATGATGAACTGCAATGCCGGAGCGACGCCCTCCACCTTGCCCACCTGCACCCGGGTCATCCGCGCCGTCTGCCCGGTGAACAGCCAGTAGAGCAGCACGCCAAACGCATAGATGCCGGGGGGCGGCGCAGTCGCCTTGCGCACTTCCGGCGCCTGTGCCAGCAGCAGATAGTCCAGCACCCAGCGCGAGAGCGCGTCGCGCTTGATTCCCGCCGGGTCCAGGTAGGCAGGCACCAGCGGCGGCTGCTGCGCCCCAAGCTCCGCAAGCGCGTCCGCCACACTGAGGAGCATGCTCAGCATATCCTGCTCCGAGAGGCGCCCCTGGTTCCGCAAGTCCTCCAGCGTGTCACCCGTCGGGGGGGTGCCAACCAGCCACCCCGCATCATCAGCAACCAGGAGGGGCTGCAATGTCGGCAGGCTGGGGTGCTGAGGCACGCTCAGGCGGCCCCGCACGGGCTCCTGCATAAGGTAGACCACCTGGTCAGCACGCTGGTCATGGGCGGTGTAGAACTTGCGGCCGGCCCATTCGGCCTGCTGGATCACAATATACTGACTGGGGACGGCGCCCATGCAGTGCCCCCCTTTCACCACATACTTCCTGCCCTAGTCTGTAATACGAAAACCATTTGTTTCTGTTCGAATGATAGAAAAAGAAAGGGCCGGGTACCACACCCGGCCGATCAGTCCGTTTTGGGTTTGATGCCGGGCAGGTCCAACAGCGCAGCGGTGGGGTCCGCCCGGTAGATGCGGCCGAAGGGGTTGAGCGTGCCGTCCTCATGGGCCGCCACGTACCACTCCTGGCCCCAGAAGGCATCGATGATATCCCAATGCTGCTCCTTGCGGTGCAGCAAGTCGTCAACCGTAAACTCGCGGTCGGTGGGGGCGCTCAGCAGGACGGGGTCGGCCCGGCACCATACGGGCAGCGTGCGGGTCAGCCAGGCCTCCTCCGTACACGTCTTGAGGCTGAATGCCTTGCGCTGCCCCTTGATCATCCAGGTGCTCTTGTCATCGACCCGGTGGGAGTCGATCTTGTAGCCCCGCACGCCCAGCGCCCCGTAGATGCGGCTCTCAGGCGGGGCCCGCATGGTCACCGTGCAGAGATCTGACGGGCCGAAAATCGCCTGCCGGTGCCGGTACATGGGTCGGTACAGCAATATCGACTCGTCGGCCTCCTCCACCAGAAAGGCGCAGGGGCGGGCCCAGTAGTCGAAATAGACATCCAGGATGCACTCGCGCTCCTCATTAAACCGGACCCCGCTGACCTTGCAGTCATCCAGCGGGATCAAGGGGTGCGAGTGCGCATCCGGCGCTTCCGCAGGGCGGGGGCGGAACAGGCTCATGATGCCGACTGACTCCAGTGCCGCCCAGGGCCGGCTCTCTTCACTGTCGACGGCGGCCAGCACGATGCCGGCGCCATCCATGATCTCGCCGGACTGACACCGGACAAGGCGTGCGGCCAGCTCCTCAGCCAGGATCATGGACCAAATATCGGGCTCGGGCTGGAAGTAGCAAACGTCCTTGCCCACGTCCACCGAGATGCCGGGGCCGTGGGCGCCCTGGAGCACCTCGCCCAGCCCGTCTGCTTCCAGCAGGAAGGTCAGGAACCCCTCCACATCACTCAGGGGGGCTCCCTTGGCCCATCGGACCGTTAGCAGGTCTGGCACCAGGGTTTCGACCGCGGCCGGCACGACTGGCATCCCGCTCCCCCCTACCACCACACTGCATCATCACCAGTATATGGCGGTTGCATAAAAAAGGCCCGGAGCGATTGCTCCGGGCAGTGACTGTTGCGGTTTAGAGGGTCGCCGCCTGCGCGGTGCGCTGCGCACGGTGCTCAAGCGAAGCCTTGACGAAGTCACGGAACAGCGGGTGCGGCCGGTTCGGCCGGCTCTTGAACTCAGGATGGTACTGCACGCCGACAAACCAGGGGTGCCCCGCCAGTTCAACGACCTCCACCAGGTTGCCCTCCCGCCAGACCCCGACGGGCGTCAGGCCGACAGCCTTGAGCTGGTCCACGTAGGCGTTGTTCACTTCCCAGCGATGGCGGTGGCGCTCGTAGATCACGTCCTGGCCATAGGCCGCCTGTGCCCGGGAGCCCGACTCCAGATGGCAGGGGTATGCGCCCAGCCGCATGGTGCCGCCGAGGTTCGTGATTTCCTTCTGGTGGGCCATAATGTCAATCACAGGCTCCTTGCAGTCGGGGATGAACTCGGTGGAGTTCGCCTTGTGAATGCCCACCATGTGGCGGGAGCTCTCGATCACGGCGCACTGCATGCCGAGGCAGATTCCATAGAAGGGCACCAGGCGCTCGCGGGCATAGCGGATGGCGTTGATCATGCCCTCGACACCGCGGTAGCCGAAGCCGCCCGGCACCAGGATCCCGTCCATCTGCGAGAGGTATGTTTCCAGGTTCTCCTCCGCCTCACCGTTCTCCAGCTTCTCGCTGTCGATCCAGTGAATGCGGACCCGGCAGTCATTGTGAATGCCGGCATGATTAAGCGATTCAACGACGCTGAGGTATGCGTCTTCCAGGGCGACGTACTTGCCGACAATGCCGATGTCGACCGTGCCGCTGGGATTGGTCGCGTAGTGCACGAGGTTGCGCCACTCCTCCAGGTCGGCCGGCCGGTCCTGGAGGCCCAGGCGCTGGCAGACGATCCGGGCCAGGCCCTCCTGCTCCATCACCAGGGGTACCTTATACAGGCTGTCCAGGTCAACGTTCTGGATGACGGCATTGGGATCGACGTCGCAGAAGAGGGCGATCTTCTCCCGCAAGTCCTTGGGAATCTCCTGCTCCGAACGGCAGACGATCACGTCCGGCTGGATGCCGATGCTGCGCAGCTCACGAACGCTGTGCTGCGTGGGCTTGGTCTTCATCTCACCGGAAGCGCTGATGTACGGCACCAGCGTGACGTGGATGAAGAGGACGTCGTCCTTGTGCGGAACCTCGTGCTTGAACTGCCGGATGGCCTCCAGGAAGGGGTGGCTTTCGATGTCGCCAACGGTGCCGCCGATTTCAACCAGGACGACGTCGGCCTGGTGGTCCTCCGCGACCCGGTTAATGTTGGCCTTGATCTCATTGGTGATGTGCGGAATGACCTGAACTGTGCCGCCCAGGTAGTCGCCACGGCGCTCCTTGGCGATCACCGAAGAGTAGATGCGACCGGTGGTGATATTGTTGCCCCTGCCGAGGCTGACATCAATGAACCGCTCGTAATGGCCAAGGTCCAGGTCGCACTCAGCGCCGTCGTCCGTCACGAAGACCTCGCCATGCTGGATCGGGTTCATGGTGCCGGGGTCAACGTTGAGGTAAGGGTCAAATTTAAGGGCGGTGACCCTATAGCCCCGGCTCTTGATGAGCCTGCCGAGGGACGCCGCCGTTATGCCCTTCCCTAGCCCGGAAACGACGCCACCGGTGATGAAAATAAACTTGGCCATACACGTGCCCTCCTCGGGTTTCTTGGGCGCCCCGACTCGCTTATATACGTTAGCATTCACCGTTTTGGATTCTGCCTTGCGCGCGCAAACACTTGTCCATTTTAGCCACCTGCATTGGCAGTGTCAAGGTGCGATTCCCAGCCAAAAACCGGAGGAGCCCACGCCCCTCCGGTTTTTGCCGATACTTATTCCCGGTCTTCGTATTCGTCGTCGCGCTCGGTTTCGTCCTCAGTCTCTTCCTCGGAGTACTCTTCTTCCTCTTCCGGCTCGAAGATGTCCTCTTCGTCCTCTTCGTCGTCCCGCAGGCTCGGACGGCCACGCACCGGCGCCGCTGCGGACTCGGGCTTGACCTTCACAATTTTACTGCCCTTGTTGAGCCATTCCCGTAAGCCCCATTCGCCGTTGCCCTGGTGAATGAAGCGGGAGTCCAGATTGATTTCTGTATGCATCTGTGCGATCAAGCGGCCAGGGTTCTCCTGGCTGATCGCCTTCACCTGCATAATTTCCGTAATCAGTTCCTTGAAATTAACCGCCTTGCCGCGGTTCTTCAGGATGCAAGCGGCGATGTCAGTCACCGACATGTCAGGTCGCATCTCGCGAGGGCACCCCATTTGTTAATCACGCTCCCGTTGACGAGTCCACGCGCTACAACTTTACACGAGCCAACAGACGAGCAGGTTTTCGACCAGAATCGGCTCATTCCTGCCGGCAAAGCGTCCTTGTGGTGCTTCAGAGCATGACGGAATTTATCCGTTTAGACGTGCCTCACACCAAAAGAGTTCGGTACTTTGTGTGACTGTGTAGGAAAATCTTCGAAACGGGCTCGCAGTCATGGGGCACGCGTCCCAAACTATGCGGCTGGCCGGCTAATCGGTGCTTGCGTTTCCCACGCAAGAACCCCACCCCGGTGCCCATTATAGCACCGCGGTGGGGCTTGGCGACATGATTGCTTAGCGCATTTCGCCCTTGCGGGTCAGGAGCTCCTGAAGAATAAATGCGGCTACCTCCGAAGGGACCGTCCCCGGCCCGAACCCGGCGTCGAACCCCAGCTCCACCGCCAGCTCATGCGTAATGCGGGGGCCGCCTGCGATCAGGATCACCTGGTCGCGCAGCCCCTCCGCTTCCAGCAGATCCACCAGCTGCGTCATGTTGTGCAGGTGCACGTTCTTCTGGGTGACCACCTGGCTGATCAGAATCGCGTCGGCGCCGACCGCCTGTGCCTTCGCTGCCAGCAGCTCATTCGGCACCTGGCTCCCCATGTTGTGGATGTTGAACTCGGCGTAGCGCTCCAGGCCATAGTCGCCATGGAAGCCCTTCATGTTCAGGATGGCGTCCAGACCTACGGTGTGGGCATCGGTCCCGGTGCATGCCCCGACCACGGTGATCTTGCGGCTCAGCTGCTCCCGGGCGATCTGGTTGACCTGCTCCATGCTCCAGTCGGGCACCTTCGCCTCCGGGACGTCGATCGTGCTCAGATCAACCCCCTGAGCCACCCGCCCATAGACCACGAAGAACGTGTAGCCGCCGCCCATGTCCTTCATGTAGGCCACCTGGGGGTGCTCCAGGTTCATCGCCTCACAGAGCCGCCTGGCGGCCTCACGGGCGATGCCGCCGATCTTCACGGGCAGCGTGAAGGAGATCTGGACGGCGCCGTCGTTGGTGGTGTCGCCATACGGCTTGATCCACTGCGACTCCGCCATTACCGCACGCCTCCTTTGAGTCCGAGATCGAAGAACGGGTTAAAGTAGTCCGCACTCTTTACCACCACGCCATCGAACCCCTTGCCACCCTCCGGGCGCCGGCGCACGCCGCCGAAGGTGCCCTCCGCGATCGCCGCCATCAGCCCCACACGCTCAATGTGCTCAAGCAGCTTCACAGACTGCTTCAGCACATCCTTTGCCCGGCGCTCCATCAGACCGCCCTGCTTCAGTTTGAAATCATCAAAGAAGTGGCGGGCGTACCCGAACACATAACGGGCGTTCTCGATCGCCAGATAGCGGTCATGCAGGAACGGTGTGTGAATCGCCTCCGTCAGCACGCCAACCAGGTGGATATGCTGCCGGGTTGCTACGCTGGTCAGGTTGAAGAGCGCGTCCATCAGGTGACCCATAAAGATGTTCCCCGTCATGTGGCGGGTCGGGGGCATGTACTTGAGCGGTGCGTCCGGGAAGCAGGTGCGGGAGAGCAGCGCATCGGCCATTTCGTAGAGCAGCCCGTCCTCCTGGTGGGGATCCATCTCGAAGGCATGGCCGAGGCCGATCAGCCGGTCCGGCATGCCGGAGCGGTGCGCAAACTGCTCGTTGATGAACTGGGAGGCGAGCACCGTGTGGGCCGCCTCGTAGGCATCGTCCGTCGTCAGGTAGTTGTCCTCGCCCGTATTGATGATGATGCCGGCCTGCGCCTGGATCATGCGGGCAAAGTGCTGATCGACCAGGGTCCGCTTCATGTTGATGTCCCGGAAGAGGATGCCGTACATGGAGTCCGACAGCATCATGTCCAGTCGCTCCAGGGCGCCCA
>JAQBPS010000444.1 GCA_028287415.1 Bacillota bacterium
AGGCCGCCGGCAATGGCGAGACAGAGAATGAAGGCGATGAACGCTTTGACGGCTTGTCTGAGAATGCGATCCTGCGGTACCCAGCGGCTTAGCATGGGATGGAGCCTCCTTCATCAGTAACCGGCGCTTCACTGGTCCGAACGATCGGCAGCAATAGCAGCGGCGCCAGGAGACTGACGCACGCAAAGGTAATCAGCAGTGCGATACCGGCCGGATGAGGCTGGAGCCAACCGGCCAGGAGGTCCCAGGCGAGATAGGTCGAGAGCGCGGCCGCCGCCCAGATGTAGCTGAGCAGACGGAATTGTGACTCACCTGGTTCGGCCGCGGCCATCGCCGTTGCCGCCACCGCTGCCGGAGCGGCCACACCGGCCAGCATCAGCGCCAGGACCTGATCGATCGCCTCCGGATCCGGAACGAGTTCAGGCCACGCACCCAGCCCGCTCCCGATATTCAACTGCGCATCTTCGTGCTGTGCCATGGTTCGTTCCCTCCTTCCGCTTGCGGTCCGAGCCGGCCACGCATCTGTGTGATCGCATAATGAATGCGGGACCGCACCGTGCCGACCGGGACAGCCGTGATCTCGGCGATCTCCAGATAGGAGAGCCCCTGGTAGTAGTGGAGCACAACGGCCTCCCGGTGCGCCGGCGACAGCGTCAGCACAGCCTTGCGCACCGCAGCGTGCTCCCAGTGCGACAAGGCCGCAGCCTCGACCGCATTCGGGCCCGCGAGCCGGGCGATCTCCGCATCGCCGCCTTCGGCCGTGATCCCTTTTTCCCGGGCTGTGACCATCCGCCGGACCCAATCTCGCCAGAGGTTGTACCCGACCCGATGCAGCCAGGCGGCCACGTTCTCCACCTGCTGCTGCCCGGCGACATGCCGGGTCAGTCTCACGAACAGCTCCTGGGTGAGCTCCTCAGCCTGCTCCCGGGTGCCGGTCAGCCGATAGAAGAGGTTGAGCATGCGGGGATAGTACCGGTCTACGAGCATCCGGGCTGCCTCGGGGTGCCCCTGTCGCCACCGCACTATGCACTCCCGGTCATCCACCCGCGCCACCTCCTGCCATATACACAGACGAAGCATACCGCCGCGAGTTCACCGCACAAATAGATTTTCTGCGCGGATGCCGATGTAACGCAATTCGGTATCCCCCAGTTGCGCAGCACCTGGCAGGAATCTCGGCGCTGGATGCCCAATCTTGGGTGGGGGGAGTCACGTGGAGCTTTGCTTGTCAACGGCTGCCCGCGGCGAAAAGCTCGCCGCGCGGGTGGCCTTCTTTGCTGATGACGCCCCGGATGCCAAACGCGGCGCAGTCGAGGCCGGCTGCGAGCTGCTCGACCTGGCGCGGGTGCTGGTGCCTGGTGGCACCGACCCGTACCGGGCTCACGGCCTCGCACCCGGCGACGGCCCCGGTCTCGCCGCCGCCCTGGTGGCGCGGCTGGAGCACCTGGACACCGGGCTGCTGTTCCTTGTCGCCTCGCTGCTGCGCGGGCCCCTACCCGCGGTCGCCCACTTCCTGGAGGCTGCGGCCCGTGCCAGGAGCGACGCCGGCGAGGCCCCGCACCAAGTTACCGACTGGGTGGAGCCGCACACGACCAGCGAGAGCCGCGCCTCCGGCATCCCGGCAACGCCCGTGGACCCTGAGAAATTAGCCGGACTGATCGGCTGGGCCGGCCCGCTGGCCAAGGCGATGCCCGGCTACGAGCCCCGCCCCCAGCAGGCTGATGTGCTCAAGCAGGTGGCGACCGCCTTCAACGAGGACCGCCACTTGCTCATGGAAGCCCCGACCGGCACCGGCAAGAGCCTTGCCTACCTGATCCCCGCCGCAGCCTGGGCCCGGCAGAACGAGGAGCGGGTGCTGATTGCCACCCACACCATCGCCCTCCAGGAACAGTTGCTGGCCAAGGACCTGAAGCTCCTGGAGACAGCGATGGGCGCCCCCGTGCGGGCGGCCGTCCTGAAGGGCCGCTCACACTACATCTGCCTGCGCAAGTGGGAGGAGGAAGTGCAGGGGCTGGATTTCCAGGCGACTGACGCCACCGCCGACTTCTACGGCCGCATCAGCGCATGGGTCGGGCAGACCAGCACTGGCGACAAGGCTGAGGTGCTGGCCGGCACTGACGATGAGCGTCGCTGGGGCGAAATCGCCTCCGAGACGGCCACGTGCATCGGCCCGCGCTGTAAGTGGTACGCGCAGCACTGCTTTGCCCATCGGGCGCGGCGGGAGGCGCATCAGGCGAACCTGCTGATCACGAACCACGCACTGCTCCTGGCCCAGTTGCAGCAAGGAAACCAGGCCTTTCCCACCTTCCGGCGGGTGATCGTGGACGAGGCGCACCACCTGGAGGCGGTCGCCACGGAGGCGTTCACCCTGACCTGCTCCTTTGATCAGGTGCAGTTGGCGCTCAACCAGCTGTTCAACGGGGTGAGTCTGGAGACCGGCGGCGACGGGCTGCTGCGCAGCCTCGCCCGCAAGCTGAAGCGCCCGCTGCTCCTTGAGGGGAGCGGGCTTGAGTTCCCTGAGGGCAAGGACCTGTTCGATCTGCTCTGTGACGTGATTGCGGATGGCCGGCGCACCCTGGCGGAGGCCCGCTACCATCTGGAGCGGCTGACACAGGGCGCCAGTGGCGGCGGCCGGGGCGACGGCCGCGGCGACCAG
>JAQBPS010000459.1 GCA_028287415.1 Bacillota bacterium
CTGAGCTTACCGCCGCATAAGAAAGCGCCCTCGGCACGAGCCGGGGGCGTTTGCTTATGCATCAGTGGGCACAGTCTCAGTGCATATGGTTGGTCGCAATTTCTCAACAATCCTCAACCATTCCTTATTAATTCCTTCGGCATTGCATTACATTACACAGCTAAACTGACCTTAGCTGCACTGATCGCATCATAGGGAGTTGACCGTGTGCAAGGCAAAGCGCGCATGAGCAGGAAGTTGATCGCAGGCGTTACCATGGCAACCGTGTTGCTGGGTTCCGGCAGTGTGTACGCCCTCTACTCGGTGATTGCCGGACCGAAAGCGGACGGCACGGGCGTCACTTCAGGCGGCTGGAACCTGACGCCGGCCGGCAAACAGCTGACGCTGGGAAGCTTCCCGATGGGCGGCGCCCTCAGCCCGGACCAGCGGTACCTCGTCGCGGCGAATGCCGGCGCAGGCGTCCAGTCGCTGCAAGTGGTGGACGTAGCGCAGCAGAAAGTCGTCCAAACCCTGCCGTATAACTCGCCGGAGGCGCTCTATCTCGGCGTCGCCTTCTCACCCGACGGCAAGCAACTCTATGCGTCCGCTGGCGGCAATAACAAAGTCCGCATCTTCAGCTTCACTAACGGCCAGCTCACGGAGCTGGCGCCCATCCAGATGAAGGACCCGAAGGACGCCAACGCCCAGTTCTATCCGGCGGGGATTTCCGTATCGCCCGACGGCAAGGCGCTGTACGTCGCCAACAATCTCCAGAACTCGGTCTCCCGGGTTGATCTGGCGACCGGTCAGATCGCCGTGACTACCCCCGTTGGGCAGCGGCCGTACACCGCCGTTGTCAGCAGGGACGGCAACACCGTCTACGTCAGCAACTGGGGCGAGAGCAGCGTCACCGTGCTGGATGCCAAGGACCTGAGCGTCAAGAAGACGATTCCGGTGGGACTCCATCCGAACGCTGTGGCGGAAAATCCGGCGACCGGCACGATCTATGTGGCGAACTCGGACAGCGATCAGATTTCGGTGGTGGATCCGTTGAAGCAGAGCGTGCTGCAGACGATCTCGCTCGCCCCGTACCATGGCGCACCGACCGGCAGTCAGCCTGATGCGCTCACCCTCAGCAACGATGGCAAAACCCTCTACGTCGCCAATGCGCTGAACAACGACATCGCTGTGATTGACGTCGGCAACGGGGGGGCCAAAGTGAAGGGCCTGATCCCGACCGCCTGGTACCCGACCGGGGTATTCGCCGGCAACGACGGCAAGCAGCTGATGGTGCTCAACGCGAAGGGCCTCGGGGCGGGGCCGAACGGCGTCAACCAGGGGTGGAGCGGCAACATGATCCAGGGCAGCGCCTCCCTGCTGGCTGTACCTGACGCCAAGCAGTTGACCGCCTACACGAAGCAGGTGGAAGCGAACAACCACGTAACGCAGGCCCAGAGCGCAGCCTGGTTCAAGCCGCAGCAAACACAGCAGGCCTTTCCGATTCCCCGCCATGATGACAAGTCGCCGATCAAGCACGTCATCTACGTGATCAAGGAGAACCAGACCTATGACCACATATTCGGCGATCTTGGCAAGGGCAATGGCGATCCGAGCCTGGCCCTGTATGGCAAGGACGTGACACCGAACCAACACAAGCTGGCGAACCAGTTTGTGACGTTCGACAACTTCTATGCGGATGGCGAGGTGAGTGCCGACGGGCACAACTGGACCACCGCGGCCAAGGCCAACGACTACACCCAGAAGAACTGGCTGGCCGACTATTCGGGGCGCAACCGCGACTACGATTTCGAGGGCGGCGGTGGCGGCAACCAGCCCAGCGGGGCACCGTTCAGCCGGTCCTCCGCAGGCTATATCTGGGACGTGGCCATGAAAGCGGGGCTCACCTTCCGGAACTACGGGGAGTTCATGCACAACTATGATCCCAAGACCAAGCAGTACTACCCGAGCGATGTCAAGACCAATGATTTCGGCGGTCAGTATGACCCCCTCTACCCGGGCTGGGATCTGACGATCTCGGACTCGACCCGCTATCAGGAGTGGGAGCGGGAGTTCAAGCAGTTTCAGCAGAACGGCAAGCTGCCCCAGCTTGAGACGGTCTACCTACCGAACGATCACACGGGCGGCGGCAAGTGGGGACCGCAGCAAATGGTTGCCCAGAACGACATGGCGCTCGGCAAGCTGGTCGACACCGTCAGCCACTCGCAGTACTGGAAGGACACCGTGATCCTCGTGGTCGAGGATGATTCCCAGGGCGGCTTGGACCATGTGGATGCCCACCGGACCGTGGCGCTGGCGATCAGCCCTTACACCCAGAAGGGCACCGTGGACAGCACGTTCTACGACACGCCGTCGATGCTCCGGACGATGGAGCTGATTCTCGGGCTCAAGCCGATGACCCAGTTTGAGGCCGCGGCGATTCCGATGGTGAACGCCTTCACGTCGCAGCCGAAGTTCACGCCGTACCAGGCCGAGCAGTCGAAGTTCTGGACCGATGGCGCTGGCGCCCCGACCGCCGGCAGCCCGGCTGTGCCATCGCCGGCGAGCGTCAGCGGCATGGATTTCTCCGCCCCGGACACGGTTGACCGTGCAGCGCTGAACCAGGAAAACTGGAAGGCAATCAAGGGCTACTATCCGGCGACACCGGCCAAGAAGAACTAGGTCTGTACAGAGCGAGGGGCTGAACACCGCAGTGATGCGGCGTTCAGCCCCTTTTCGCGTTCAGAAGGTGATGTCAGACGAGGGCGTGAAACGAATCCGGGGTTCGCTTGTCGATGATGATGTCGTCCGGCAGGGGGGCGATGGCCGGGTGGATGTCCCAGCCTGGTGTGCCGTGCGCGGGCGCTCCGCCGGGGCCGTCATGATGGGTATTCCTCGGATCAGCGCTTGCCGCGCAGTCGATCCACCACCCACAGACAGAATGCAGCAAGGCCGAGCACCCCACCGAACAGGCTGACGGCCGTCCAGCCACCGGCGCCATACACAGCGGTACCCGCCGCAGACCCTGCGGCGCCGCCCAGGAAGTAGCTCGTCATGTAGGCGCTGTTCACCCGGCTGCGGGCGTTTGGCGCCACCCGATAGATCTCACTCTGATTCAGCACGTGCATCCCCTGCGCTGCGATGTCCAGGAAGAAGATGCCCGCGATCATCGCCCACAGCTGGCTGCCGCCCAGCCATAGCACGGCGAACGACAGGCCGAGCATGCCCGTGAAGAGGCCTGTCCCCCAGCCGGTGCCGCCACGGTCAGCGAGGCGCCCTGCATAAGATGCGGACAATGCGCCCATGGCACCGACCAGGCCGAACAGGCCGATGACCGCCGCATTGTAGTGGTAGGGCGGCCCGGAGAGCACGAACGCAACAGTTGTCCAGAAGACGCTGAACGCAGCGAAAGCCAGGGCTCCGAACGCCGAGCGCAAGCGCACCACCGGTTCATCGAGCAGGAGGCGCCCGACCGAGCGGATCGCTGCGCCGTAGTTCATTGGCGGTTTGGGCAGGTCTTCAGGCAGGCTCCGCCACAGGAGCAGGAAGAGGATTGCCATCAAGACCGCGGCGAGATAGTAGACCGCCTGCCAGCCCAGGACCTGCGACACCGCACCGGACAAGGTGCGGGCGCCGAGGATGCCGATCAGCAGGCCGCTGATCACCGTCCCGACGACCCGGCCGCGCTGTTCATCAGTCGCGAGCGAGGCCGCAAACGGCACCATCACCTGGACAACGACGGAGGTGAGCCCTACCGCCAGGCAGCTGGCGATCAGCGCAGGGAACGTGGGGGAGAGGGAGACGGCAAGCAGTGCGAAGGGCGACATGGCCAGCACCGACAGGACCAGCTTGCGGCGGTCGAGCATATCGCCGGCGGGCAACAGAAAGAGCAGCCCGAGCGCGAAGCCGAGTTGCGATGCGGTGATCACCCACCCGGTGGCGGCCTCGCTGGTCTGGAATACCTGGGCGATGTGGTGGAGCAGCGGTTGCGCGTAGTAGAGGTTGGCGACGGCCATGCCGCAGGCGGTGGCCATGGTGAGCACGAGCGCCGGGGAGATCCCGGGCGCCGGCTTGGGGGTTGGATGCTGCTGTGACGCGGCCAAGATCAGGTTCACCTCTGGGTTTTGTGTCATGTACGCATTTACTTCGATGCCCGGTGAAAGATTCCCTACGTCATTTGCTCGCTGCCTCAGCGCTTCAGTGGGCCCTTCGTGCCGTCAGCTTGCGGCTGCGGATGTTGACGACGACCTGGCGCAGCAGCGCGATGCCGGCCTCATCCAGGTTGTTAGGGAACGGGATGATCCGGGTGGCCGCCGGAACTTTGCCCGCGAGGACCGCCTGTGCGTAGGCCGACAGCACCAGCACATCCGCTGTGGCGAGCACCGTCGCGACTTCGGACGGGTCCTCCGTCGACGCCTTCAGAATGCTGAGCGGACGCCCCGGCAGCGCCCGTACGATCGACCGCTCCATCACCCGGGCGTCCTCCCATGATGGGCAGACCACACCGACGGCGGCAGCCGGCGGCAGCTTACCCAGCGCCACAGCGACCTCTACCATCTGATCCATCGCGAGGGTGTAGAGGGAGACGTGCGACGAGAAGTTCTCGCACAGGGCGGCCTCAACCTCCGGACGGTGGACCACCGGCGTCACTACCAGGTCCGCCTCACTCACAGTGTTACGGCATTGTGGAACACCCGCTTGCAAATCCGCAAGCAGGACCGGCGCGAACGGGATACCCAGATTCCGCTCCAGATCCTCCGCATAACAACGGGCTGTGGGCATGTTCGCCTCGATGATCACCCCGCGCAAAGCCACATCGGTGTTGGATCCCTGAAGACCGGCGCTGATCACGGCGGAAACGACATTCTCCAGCGGGATGCCTAGCGCCTGTGTGCGGAGGATGAAGCCATGGACCAGGGCGTCAAATGCCTTCCGATCGATGATGTTGGTCAGCCGCTTTGGCTCGCTGACGAACGCGCCGCGGCCCTGCTCCATGACGATGTAGCCCTCGTGCTCCAGCTCCTTGAGCGCCTTGAACACAGTGTTCTGGTTGACCCCGAGCGTCGCCGCGAGCTGGCGGATGCCCATGAGCCGGGCCCCGGGCGCCAATGTCCCCACGTTGATTGCGGTTTTCAGCTGCTCCTTGAGCTGTACATACAGGGGCAGTTGGTAACGCTTGTTGATGACGAAACGTTCCGGTTGCAGACAAATTCACCTCCGTCGGTATCGGTGTTAAATAATATAAATCAGCGTTAACACTATTGCGCCGTATTATATACACACTGTATAGTAACAGCATAACAATTTCAACATGAAAACATAGGTTTGCGGATGTGGGTGAAACAGATCCCGAGGAGTGAATCACCATGCGCATTGAGGGAAGCCGCCTTGTGAGAGCGCCCCGGGCTGCCGTGTGGGCAGCGCTGAACGATCCGCAGGTGCTGAAGCGGGTCACCCCCGGCTGCGAGCAGCTTGAAGCTGCCGGGGCAGATCAGTACAGCGTCACCCTGAAGGTGGGGGTGGCTGCAATCAAGGGCACCTTCAACGGGAGCATTCACGTGCGGGACAAGCAAGAGCCGGAGCGCTTTGTGATGGACGTCGCTGCCAGCGGTACGAGCGGCTGGGTCAAAATGACTGGCCAGGTGACCCTCATGGAGCAGGGCGGCGGTACGCTGGTCGCCTACGACTGGGACGTCCAGATCGGCGGGGCGGTGGCGGCCGTGGGGCAGCGGGTGGTGGGCGGCGTTGCCAAGCTCCTGATTGATCAGATGTTCGGCAAAGTCGATGCCGTGCTGGGGGGAGCGGCATGACGGATAGTAGCATCCTGGAACTCGCGAAGGTGGCGCAATCAGGCAGGCGGGCGCTACTGGCGACAGTGATTCGGGCGAGCGGCCCGAGTTACCGCAAGCCGGGTGCCTCCGCCGTCGTTGCCGAGGACGGCGAGATCATCGGGGCAATCAGCGGCGGCTGCCTGGAAGCCGACCTGCTGGTGGCGGCGGAGGAGATATTGCGTGGGGCGCCGCCCCGGGTGCTGGAGTATGACACCTCGTCGGAGGAGGACCTGATCTGGGGTACCAGCAGCGGCTGCGGCGGACGTGTCCAGATTCTCCTGGCGCCTGTTCCGGCGGAACTCGTGTCAGCCGCACAGGCTGAACTGCGCGCCGGACGCGCGGTCGTGTTGCATACCTGCATCGCCCCGGGCCCCGACCTGGGCCGGCGCACGCTAGGCGGCGCCACCGCCCGGACCGAACCGTACTGGTACAGCGATGGCGAAACGATCTGCCACCAGCTGCTGGCACCGCCTGTAACGATGCTGCTCTGCGGGGCAGGCAACGACGCGCAGCCGGTAGCCAAACTGGCAGCGGCCGCCACGTTCCGGGTGGCCGTCGTCGACCACCGCGCCTCATGGGCGACGGCGGAGCGGTTTCCGGACGCCCAGGCGGTGATCGTCTGCCAGCCGGAGGAGCTGGACGCCCACTTGCCGATTCCGGCGGGCAGCTATGCCGTGCTGATGACCCATCACTACCACAAGGACCTTGCGTACCTGAAGATGCTGCTTGAGCAGCCCGTGGCATACGTCGGGCTGCTGGGCGCGCGTGAGCGCTCACGGGCGCTGGTGCGGCAGCTGCTGCGGGAGCGCCCGGACCTGGGCGAGGCCGCCCGTACGCGGCTGCGGGCCCCGGTGGGCCTGGAGATCGGGGCGGACGGCCCGTTCGAGATTGCGCTGTCGATTGTGGCTGAGTTGGTGGCCGAGCGGGCGGGGATGCAAAAACAGGCGGGAGGTAAGTCACTTGCGCAATGACGGTGCCGACAGCAAGGGAGAGCCTGGCTCCGAACTGACCCGGCGGCGGTTCTTGAAGACGGCGGGCGTGGGCGTGGCGGTGCTGGGCGCCATTGGCGGCTGGAGCCTGCGGAGCAGCAAACAGGCGACGGCGGATGCCGCGCCGAAGGCGGCCCCGGCGAAGGGGCCGCGCCAGCCGATCCAGCGGACGATTACCCTGCATGTCAACAACCGGGACTACCGCGTGATCGTGGACACCCGCGAAACCCTGGCGGAAGCGATCCGGGACAAGGTGGGGCTGACCGGTACCAAGGTCGGCTGCAACCACGGGCAATGCGGCGCCTGCACAGTGATCCTTGGCGGGCAGGCGGTCTATTCCTGCTCCACATTGGCCGTGCAGGCCGAGGGCGCAAAGATCACCACCATCGAAGGGCTGTCGCAGGGGGAGAAGCTCCACCCCGTCCAGGAGGCGTTCCTGGCCCACGACGCGTTCCAGTGCGGCATCTGCACGTCGGGCCAGATCATGGCATTGACCGCATGCCTTAACAACGCCCCCGGCAAGGTGACTGAGGAATCGATCAAGGCGGGCATGGGCGGCAACCTCTGCCGGTGTGGCGCCTATGTGCAGATCATCCGGGCGGGGCTCCAGGCGGCCGCGGCCATGGGGAAGAGCTAGGAGGGAAAGCATGGAGAGTTTTGCGTACAGTAAGGCCGCGAACCTGCAACAGGCCCTGGATCTCCTCAAGTCAACCGAGGGCGCCCAGGTGGTGGCCGGGGGCAGCGACCTGCTCAGCCTGCTCAAGAATGAGGTGCTCACGCCCGAGGCGCTGGTCGATATCAAGGGCCTCGCCGACCTGAACTACATCAAGGATGAGGGCGGCGTCCTGCGCATCGGCGCAACCACGACCCTGACCGCGCTGGGCAACGATGCGGCCGTGCGGGAGCGCTTCCCGATCATCGCCCAGACCATTCCCCTGATCGCCTCCCCGCAGATCCGCAACCAGGCGACGGTGGCGGGGAACCTGTGCCAGCGGCCGCGTTGCTGGTACTTCCGCTCGGAACTGTACGACTGCTTCCGCAAGGGCGGGCCCACCTGCTTCGCAATCACAGGGCGCAATAGCGAGCACGCCATTTTCGGCGGCGCGGGCTGCTTTATCGTCCACGCATCTGACCTGGCCCCGGTGCTCATTGCGCTGAATGCGGAGATCGCCCTTCAGGGCCCCAGCGGCAAGCGGGTCCTGCCGCTTGAGGAGTTCTTCGTGCTGCCCAGGATGAACCCGCACGCAGAGAACCTGCTGCAACCGGGCGAACTGGTCGTTGAGATCCGGATCCCGGCGCCCGCCGCGGATGCGAAGGGCATCTTCGTGAAGACCCGCCTGCGCGGCTCCTGGGACTTCGCCGCCACATCGGTAGCGATGGTGGCACAGGTCCAGAACGGGACCTTTCAGGATGTCCGGGTCTGCCTGGGCGCAGTTGCTCCGGCGCCGTGGCGCTCCAAAGAGGCGGAGGCGGCGCTGAAGGGCCAGGCCGTCACCGCAGACGTGGCCGCCGCCGCTGCCAAAGCGGCGGTGCGATACGCACGGCCCATGTCCGAGAATGGCTACAAGATCCGCCAGATCCAGGCGATCATCAAGCGGGCCGCCCTGGCCCTCGCCAAATAGGAGGTGCCATTTCATGGCTGACGAGGAGAAGGATCAGGAGCAGGAGGGCGTCTCCCGCCGGAATTTCGTGGTCGCCGGCCTGCTGGCCGGGGGCGCCCTGGCGACCGGCCTGAGCAGCCTGCCGTTGCTCGCCATGGCGGAGACGCCCCGGCAGTCCGAGGGTGTGATCTGGCCGGACCCCTCGCTTTGCATCGGCTGCCTCATGTGCGAGCAGGCCTGCTCAGAGTGGCATGAGGCGGAGGGGCTCTCGCCTCTGCCCCGCATCCGCATCTTCCGAACGGAGACCGGCACCGTGAACCCGCAGGTCGCCGGGTTCTCCGGCGGCATCAGTTTCCAGCAAAGTCCCTGCAAGCAGTGTGCCGGCCCGGACTGTTACCCGGTTTGCCCCGCGGACGCGCTCAAGCTGGATGCGAAGACGGGTGCCCGCTATATCGATGAAAAGGTCTGCACCGGCTGCGGCAAGTGCGAGACCGCCTGCCCCTACCCGATCACGGGGATTCTCCAGGCGACCCTGGAGGAGACGAAAATGAAGCGGATCTGGTACGACAAGGAGCGCAACGTCTACACCAAGTGCGACCTCTGCCGGGGCCGCGACGAGGGGCCGGCCTGCGTGCAGCGCTGCCCGGTGAACGTTGAGATTCGCGCCGGGCGGGTCAAGAGCGACCACCTTTGCCTGGACCTGAAGCCATCCACCCCGAACGCCATGAAAGAGATCCTGTAAGGAGGAGCGCTGGTGAACGGTACGTACGATGCTGGTCCATTGTTCGTCCTGAACCACACCTGGGCCAAGTGGATGCTCATCGCCCTGGGGGTGGGGATTGCGCTCGGGCTGTGGCGGCTCCTGTTCCGGCGCCCCGCGCAGCCATATGATCCGCGCACGGCCACGATCAAGCGGCACGCCGGGGGCATCGCCCTGGCCCACTGGATCAACGCCGTGGGCTTCATCCTTGCGTTGTACAGCGGTGCATCGCTGGTCCATGTGCTGCCGCGGTCGCTGTCCGAGGTCGCCTTGTACAAGCTGCACTATGTCGGGCTCAGCCTGATCCTGCTCTCGTTGCTGGCGGTGGCCACCCATCGTTTCGTGTACGGCGGGCATTCCTTCCGCTTCACAGCGGCCGATGCGCGTGCTGCGTTCAGCGAACTGTTTGTCTATGCGGGTCTCGTCGGCGACGAAGGCATCCTCGGCTTCCGGGCCCTCCAGTGGCCGGCAGCCTGGCGCCGGGGCACGGAGAAGGCGCTGGGGGCGCATGCCACGCACCGGACGGGCAAGTACCTTCCGACAGAGCAGGTGCTCTCCCTGCTGCCCTGGATCATCGTCATGGGCGCGATTGTGGCGACCGGCCTGATCAAGGGGCTGCGCTACCTGGTGCCCATCCCGCGCGGGGTGCTGGGCGTGGCGACGATCATCCACGACTGGGGTGTGTACGCCGGCGCCTTCATGCTGGTGGTGCATGTGGCGGCGCTTGTAGTCGTCCGCACCAACTGGCCGCTGTTCATCTCGATGTTTACGACGAGGGTGCCTGCCCGCTATGCAGCCGAGCGCCACCCTGCCTGGTATAAGGATGTTGTGTCGAAGTCCCGGCCCCAGAAGGCCGAGGAGCCGGCTGTGAGGAGGGTGTAACATGGCTGATGTACTTTCCATTGTCGGCAAGCGGCTGCCCCGCGTCGACGGACTGGACAAGGTGACGGGCCGCGCACAGTATGCCGGAGACCTGCGCATGCCTGGCATGCTCTACCTGAAGACCCTGCGCAGCCCGCTCCCCCACGCGAAGATCAAGAGCATTGACACCAGCGCTGCCGAAGCGTATCCGGGCGTCATGGCGGTGCTCACGTACAGGGATGTGCCGAAAGTACCCCTGGAGGCGGACGACGAGGCGTCGCAGGGCGGGGGCAGCCAGGACCCCGGGGGCGTCGGCGTGCTTGACAGCACCGTGCGCTTTGTCGGCGACGAAGTTGCCGCGGTGGCGGCCGTCGATCGGCACGCAGCGGAGGCGGCGCTGAAGCTGATGAAGGTGGAGTACGAGCCGCTGCCCTTTGTGCTCGATGCCGAGGAGGCGATGAAGCCGGGTGCGCCCATGGTGCGCACCGGTGGCAACCTGGTGGGCGGCAAGGCCGCCGTGATCAAGCGCGGCGACATCGACAAGGGCTTCGCGGAAGCAGACCTCGTCTACGAAGGCACCTACGAAACGCCCCATGTCAGTGCGACGCCCCTTGAGCCGCGCTCGTGCATCGCGGACTGGCGCGGCGATCAACTGACGGTCTACAAGTGTGGTCGCAACGTATACGGGGACCGGGCCACGCTGGCGAAGGTCTTCAGCCTGCCGCTGGACAACGTGCGGGTGGTCGGGCCGACGATCGGTTCCAGCTATGGGAACAAGGATGAGAGCCGCCAGGCGTTCATCGCAGCCTTGCTTTCGAAGAAGGCGGGGCGCCCGGTCATCAGCGAGTACACCCGCCAGGAGGAGCTGATCGCCGGCCGGTTGCGGCATCCGTCGAAGATCACGATCAAGATCGGGCTCAAGAAGGATGGCACGCTGACCGCCATCTACGGCAAATCAATCCTGAACACCGGCCCCTATGTCCCGGGCACGGGCGTCACCCGCCGCTCAGGCCAGGGCATCATCTACCTGTATACCTGCGCGAATGCCCGCTTCGACGGGTACACCGTCTACACGAATGCCCCGGTTGCCGGCTCTTTCCGCGGCCTCGGCGCCCCGCAGGGCCACTTCGCACTGGAGAGCCTGGTTGATCGGATCTGCCAGGAGCAGGGGTGGGATCCGCTGGAATTCCGCCTGAAGAATGGGGTCAAGCTGGAGGGCCAACCGGGACCTGCTTACGTGCCGAACGACACCTTTGTTGACGTACAGCCCGTGCAGGGCGGCATACCGTTCTCGAGCAATGGCCTC
>JAQBPS010000461.1 GCA_028287415.1 Bacillota bacterium
GGACCCATTGAGTCGTGTGAAGTGGAAATTCGGCCACTGAAGAGCATTGAGGACTGCCTGCTGATGCAGCCGGTGATGGCGCGGGTGTGGGGTCCCGAGTTTGTCGTCCCCGACCACCTGAGCTTCAAGATCGCCAAATATGGCGGAGTCGTACTTGGGGCGTTTATCAACGGTGCACTCGTAGGTTTTACCCTGTCGTTCCCGATGCATCAAAACTACCTGCACGGCCTCTACCTGCACATGATTGGCGTGGTCCCTGAATATCAAAGTGCCCGGGTGGGCCTGCGGCTGATGCTCAGCCTGGGCAGGGCGGCCGCCGCGATCGGCCACCGCATGGTCACCTGGACGTATGATCCATTGGAATCGCCGAATGCTCGGCTCTATATCGGAAAGCTTGGCGCCATATGCAATGAGTACAAGCCCAACTACTATGGCATCCTAAATGACCAGCGGAACCGGGGCGCCGCAACCGACCGGTTCCAGGTGCAGTGGTGGGTGGAGACGCCCCGCATTGCGATGTTGCTCGAGCAATCGGTAAGGGGTGCCGACCCGACACAACTGGTGGCCGCCGGCTTGAATCAAGCGGAAGTGGGCGGCGATGCGCTGGCGATCAATGATGTGAGCACGAGGCCGGATGGGTTGCTGGTGCCCGGGGTGCCCAGACTGGACCTGAAGGGCCAGGACCTCTTGCTGCACATTCCCGTCGATTTCCACGAAATAAAGCAGCAGGACCAGGAGTTGGCCAATTGCTGGCGGATGCAGACGCGGAGCGTGTTCACAGCCTACTTTGCCCGCGGCTGGACCGCCACAGGCTTCCTCCGGGGCGATCGCTTCAATACCTACGTGCTCCAGAAGTAGCGGGCGGCCCGCAAACAATGGACCAGTGTGCCAACCTGATGGTCGGCGCCCTGGTCCTTGCCACAGGACGTACCGGGACGGGCGTTGGACGGCGGTAACCCTTGCCCTGCTTGACGGGCGGGGGGCTCGGTGCTATGTTCATACTGTAGCGACTGGCACTCGCACAGCTACACTGCCAACGATCCACGGTGCGGAGGTGAGTTGCCATTGTTGGATGATCGCAAGAGTAAGGTACTGCAGGCCGTCATCGAAGACTACGTCACGAGCGCTGAGCCCGTTGGGTCGCGGACGATCTCGCGGAAGTACAACCTCGGTGTAAGCCCCGCGACCATTCGCAATGAGATGTCCGAACTGGAGGAAATGGGGTTTCTGGAGCAGCCCCATACCTCAGCGGGTCGCATTCCCTCCGACCGGGGCTACCGATACTATGTCGACTGTCTCATGCAATCCAAAGAGGTCGGTGCCGCCGAGGAGGAGGTCATCCAGCGGACCTTCGAGCGAAAGGTTCGTGAGATCGACACCCTGATCCGTGAGACCGCCCGGATCCTCTCCGACACGACGCACCTGACGGCGGTTGCGTCCGGCCCCCAGCTACAGCGAGCCAACTTTCGCGAGTTGCGCCTGGTGCCCCTGGGCGGCGACAAGGTGGTGCTGGTCTATATCACCGACAGCGGCTTTGTCGAGAACCAGGTGCTCGAAATGCCGGTAGAGGTGACCATGCTTGAACTGCAGCGGGTCTCCGAGGTGCTGAATGATCAATTGCGAGGCCAGTCGGTGGAGTCGCTCTCCCGGTCTGCCCTCGGGGTGCTGCAGCAGGAACTCCACCGCTACAGCGCCCTTCTGGAGCAAACGCTGGACTTTCTTGGCCAGAAGCTGGCACCCGGTGAGCACCGACTGTACCTGGGCGGCACAACGAACATTCTCAGCCAGCCCGAATTCCGTGACGTGGACAAGGTGCGCAACCTGCTCACGCTCCTGGAGAATGAGCAGGTAGTGTCGGGGATTCTGGGATCCGGGGATGGCGATGCGAAGCGGCCCGCGATCCAGATTGGCGAGGAGATCAAGATCCGGGAGATGACCGACTGCAGCGTCGTGTCAGGCACGTATCGGCTGGGTGAGCGTGTGGTCGGCCGAATCGGCGTGATCGGTCCCAAGCGGATGGAATATGCACGGGTGGTCGGCATCTTGAACTCGATCACCAGGCATCTCTCGGAGAGCTCTGAGCGGAACAAGTAATCAAGCGTACGGGGGAGGCGAGTTCGCCTCCCCCGTCGTGCGGAGGTCGTTGCGATGACCACTGGCAAGCAAGCTGAGGTGCAGGCACAGGCTGACGAGCGGATCGCGGCTCTGATCTCGAACGCCAACGCAGTGCACTCGGCGGCGGCTGCTGTGGCGGGCACGGTTGGCCCCAAGGGGCTCGACACAATGCTCGTGGACCGCAATGGCGAGACGATCATCACAAACGACGGCATCACCATCCTCACCCGCATGGAGGCGTCTCACCCTGCTGCGCGCATGCTGGTGAACGCAGCGCGGGCGCAGGAGGAGGAGGTCGGTGACGGCACTACGACCACCACCATTCTGGCGGCTGCCATTTTGAGCGCAGCCGTGGCGCAGGTGACCAGGGGGGTGCCCGTCGCCCGGGTGATCGAGGGTGTACACCTGGGCGTGCGCCACGCACTGCAGGCGCTGGAGGAGCAGGCCCGGCCGGTCGGCGGGATCGCGGAACCGGTGCTGCGCCAGGTGGCGCTGGTGGCGGGGCGGGGGCACGCGGACATCGCTGACCTGGTGCTGACAGCTGCGGGCATGTGGGGGCAGGAGAAGTTCGCCGACCCGACCTTCAAGCTGGCGGATTGCATTTTTGCGGAGGAGCGTGCGGCCAACGAGGTCTTCCACGGGGTCGTGATCCAGCGGGAGCGCCTGGACCGGGACGGGCCGGGGGCGGTGGCGCCGGTCCGGCTCCTGGTGCTGGACGACGCCCTGGTGCCGGAGGAGCTCGATCAGGCGGCGCTGAGTACCGATGTCGGTTTCCGCCGCTACATAGAGTTGGTGCAGGAGTTCCGGGCCAACATCCGCAAGCTGGCGGAGATCGGGGTCAACCTGGTAGTGACCGACCGGAGTGTCGATGACTGGGCGTTGGAAGCCCTCACGGACGCCGGGGTGATGGTCGTCCACCGGGTCGCCATGTCCGAGTGGCGCAGGGTGGCGGAGCACACGGGCGCCCGGGTCGTACGCCGGACCGCGCTGCGCAAGCCGGCGGCCGAACTCGCCCGCTACCTTGGCCACGCCGAGCGGGCCTGTGAGGATGAACGCCTCGGCCACGTGCGGATTCTGGGCGGGCAGGGCAAGCCGATGGCGACCGTGCTTGTCGGGGCGGTCACGGCGGAGGTCGTGGCGGAGCGGGAGCGTATCGCCAGGGACGCTGCTGCAAGCGTGCAGGCTGCCATCCGGGAGGGCGTGGTGCCCGGGGGCGGTGCGATTGAGCTGCACGCTGCCCGGATGGTGGAGCAGTATGGGGCGACGGTCAAGGGTATGGCGGCGTACGGGGTGCAGTGCGTGGCGGACGCACTGCGCAGGCCGCTGTGGCAGATCGTGGCCAACGCAGGCTACAACCCCCTCGAGAAGGTGGGCGATGTGCTGGTGGCGCAGGGCGAGGGCGGCAGCAGCGGCATCGCCGTGGACTGTGACACGGGCGAGTTGGCCGACATGTGGCTACTTGGCGTGGTGGACCCCGCCCTTGTGAAGCGCTATGCCCTCCGCACCGCCGGGGAGATTGCTGAGGCGATCTTACGGATTGACACGATCATCCGGATGAAGGGTGATCGTGTCGATCCGCCGGCATAAAACAGGAACGCCACGGATTACGTCCGTGGCGTTTGGCGTTCACTGCTCGACAAACTGTGAGATGAACTGGGTGAGTTGCTGCTCCTGCCCGGGCTTTACGCCCCGGAACTGGAGGCCTACCACCCAAAGCTGGCTAGGGGTGGCCGTGCAGCGGACCACGACGGCATCCACCTCCGGCGGCTGGAGTCCCATGCTTGTCAGGTTCAGCCTCACGCCCAGCCCCTGCGCGAGCGGCTCTACGAGCACGCAGGCGGCACCGTCAACGCTCAGGTTGGTCATCTGCGCTGCCAGGGGTGCGATTGGCCGGTCCGGCGTGTAGATCGTCACACCCACGAAGACATCGATGCGGGGAAAGCGCCGCCGCTGCATGATGTGCGGCCGGGCGGGCGTCCGCAGGGAGAGCTCGGCCCCGCTGCCGTGGGAGCGGACCGTGGTGAAGCACTGAGTCAGGGCGGTCCGGTTGGCTATCTCAAGGATCACGGCGGCTTCCGGCCGCGGGTCGCTGCCCGCTTGCAGGAGCTCGACAACGATCTCTGTGCGATCCACCTTGCGCACGGCGCAGGGAACGTGCGTCATGCGGCTCCCGGTGAGCCCGTCGGTAAACAGCAGGCGCCCCGGCAGCCCCACCAGACTCCGCAGGTCGACCGCCGACAGGTGTCCGTCGGTCGGAAGGCTGCCCCGCTTCTGCCACAGCACCCGCCATCCCTCCTAATCACAGTCTCTTTTCCTTAATATACCATTATATGGATAGAATTTCAACATTTCATTTGAAATCGGCGGGATCAATTGCCAGCGCTTGGATACGGGCGTATGTGCGTGCGCATCCTGAAAAGTGATTGCTCCGGGCGACCCCGCGCGCTTGACAGTCCAGGGACCGAGTGCTATTTTTTTGTATGGATGCGTTAGCACTCTCTGCATGTGAGTGCTAACAATGGAGAGCAGGCACGGGGTAGAGCCGTTCCTGCCTTTATAAGGAACGTGAGGTGACCATGCCGATGACGAACGAGGAGAAGAAGCCGGCACCCGAGGACATCGCAGGTGACGGGCTGGGCGATGCTGCCGGGCAGGCCACCGGTGCGGGCACCGAGGACGGTTCGCCTGAGCAGGTACTGCAGCAGGCACAAGACCAGATCACAGAGCTGACCAACCGGCTGGCCAGGATGCAGGCCGACCATGAGAACTACCGGCGCCGGGTGCAGAAGGAGAAG
>JAQBPS010000468.1 GCA_028287415.1 Bacillota bacterium
CATGCGGGGGATCGAGAAGCCATAGATGTCAGCGTCAATAATACCGACGCTGTAGCCCAGCTTCTTCAGCGCGACGGCGAGGTTGACCGTCGAGGTAGACTTGCCCACACCGCCCTTGCCGGACGCAATGCCGAGAATGGTTGTGCGGGTAGCCAGGGCCATGGTGGTCTGGGCGGCATTGACCGGCGCACCACCGCCACCGCCACCGCCACGCACCTTGGCGGCGACCGCGGCCTTCTCTTCCGTCGTCATGGCGCCGAAGAGCGTAGTTACCTTCTCCACGCCGCCGATCTTCTTCAGAGCAGCTTCCACGTCCTGCTCGAACTTCGCCTTGAGGGGGCACCCCACCACAGTGAGGTTGATGGTGACTGCCACGTGTCCGCCGTCAATCTGGATATCTTTCACCATGTCGAGTTCGACTACGTCACGGTGGAGTTCCGGGTCCTGCACCGACTTCAGGGCTTCCATTACCTGCTCGCGGGTTACAGCCATGGTTCCGTTTTCCTCCCGAGGCCCATTTTGGGCGGGCTAAAGTTTAGTCTTTCCTACAGGCCAGTCCGAATCATGCAGCCACCGTTAAGACGAGGCGGAGTAAATTCCGAGTACGGGTATAAGAGTACCACAGTTCGGTGCCACCGCACACTAGGTCTTTGCCGCAACTTGGCGGTGGGATCCGCTGGTGTGAGATGTAGGAGGACCAGGACGCGTTGAGCGCCCTGGTCCGATTGACTACCGGCATTTTTATCACGGATTTCGCGGATTTCACGGATCTGCACGGATTTTCCTGCGAGCAAGGATCTGCGAGGTCGGGACTGGGGTGTTTTAAATATATATTTTTAACACCCCAGTCCCGCCCTCAAAGGGGATCCCTAAAAGGAAAATACATGCAAATTCCGTGTTCCAATCCGCGAAATCCGTGATAAAAAATGTCTTTAAACCACCCGCCTACCTCACATTAACTGACCCGCGCAAGACCACGCCCCGGGCAATGTCCAAGGTAACCGTCATCCCCTCGTACAGCTTGGTGGTAGCGCCCTCAACGCCCACGATCACCGGCTTGCCCAACGAGAGGCCGGCGATCGCTGCGTGCGATGTGAGCCCGCCCTCCTCGGTCACGACGCCGCCGCAGCGCTCCATCGCAGGGATCATCTCCGCGTCCGTGCCCACGGTGACCACGATGTCGCCCTCCTCCACCCGCTCGGCATCGGCCCCGGTGCGCACAATGCGTACCCGGCCCGTCACCGAGTGCCGACCGATGCCCGTGCCCTGCACCAGCGTGTCAGCGACGGTGTGGACCTGGATCAGGTTAGTCGAGCCGCTGATGCCCACCGGCACGCCGGCGGTGATCACCACCAGGTCGCCATTCTTCACCAGGCCGGAATCGAGGGCGCCCTCGATCGCCCGGTCGATCAGCGCATCCGTATTCTCGATCTCCGGCTTGACGATGGTCGCCACGCCCCAGACCAGCTGAAGCTTGCGGGCGACAGCCGGGTCGGGCGTAACCGCCACTACCGGGCAGGCCGGGCGATACTTCGAGACCATGCGGGCCGTGAAGCCGGAGCGCGTCGCCGAGACGACCGCTGCGGCGCCCAGGTCGACCGCCGTGGTCACCGTCGCATGCGAGATCGCCTCAGTGACGGTATCGAGCGTCCCCACCCGCCGCTTCTTGTTGAGAATGCCGGTGTAGTCCAGGGCCGACTCCGTGCGCAGGGCGATGTTCGCCATCGTTTGCACAGCCTCGACCGGGAACTGGCCGGCAGCGCTTTCAGCGGAGAGCATGATCGCATCAGTGCCGTCAAAGATGGCGTTCGTCACGTCCGAGGCCTCCGCCCGGGTCGGGCGGGGCTTGCTCACCATGGACTCCAGCATGTGCGTCGCGGTGATGACCGGCTTGCCCAGGGCGTTCGCCGCCTCGATCATCCGCTTCTGCATGATCGGGACCTCTTCGACCGGCACCTCAACGCCCAGGTCGCCGCGGGCGACCATCAGCGCATCGGAGACCTGCAGAATCTCATCCAGGTTGTCGAAGCCTTCCTGGCTCTCCACCTTGGAGATGATCCACTGGTGGCCGCCCGCCTCCTCAATCACCTTGCGAATATGCAGCACATCCGCCGCCTTGCGAATGAAAGAGCCGGCGACATAGTCGACGCCCATTTTCACGCCAAAGCGGATATCGTCCACATCCTTCTGGGCGAGCGCCGGCAAGGAGACGGTCGTGCCTGGCAGGTTCACCTTCTTGCGGTCGGACAGGATACCGCCGACGACCACCCGGGTGGTGATCTCCGTGTCGGTGACCGCCGTCGCCTGGAGGGTGATGTTGCCGTCGTCCAACAGCAGGTAGCCGCCGACCGGCACGTCCCGGACGATCTCGGGGTACTGCACCCAGACCCGCCCCTGGCTGCCGACCTCCTCCTGCGTCGAGAGCGTGAAGGTGTCGCCCTCCTTGAGCAGGATCTTGCCGTTTTGAAACGTGCCCAGCCGGATCTCGGGCCCCTTCAGGTCGATCATGATGCCGACCGGGCGCCCCGCCGCCTGTGCCACCTCCCGGATCGTCACAATGCGGCGCTGATGCTCGTCCTGATTGCCATGGCTGAAGTTAAGCCGGGCGACGTTCATGCCGGCTTCGATCAGCTTCGCCAGCAGTTCTGGTTGCTCGCTGGCCGGTCCGATGGTGGCAATGATCTTCGTTTTGCGCATGGTCATGTGTATCGCTCCTTGCGTAGCCTTACCGATTAAATCGCGAGTTGTTCCGCCAGCTCGACCAGTTCGTGAGGCACCGTCCTGTGCTTGTCCAGCATGTGCTCAAGCGGCTGCGCCACGACTTCGTTGTTCAACTGGCCCACGAAAAGCCCGCCCCGGCCCTCCATGAGCAGCTCGGCTGCCCGGGCGCCCAGCCGGCAGGCGAGCATTGCATCGACCGCTGAGGGAGCGCCGCCCCGCTGGATGTGGCCGAGCACCGTCACCCGGGTGTCGAAACCGGTGCGGTTCTTGATCTCCTCACCGATCTTGAAGCCCTGCCCGGCCCCCTCCGCCACGATGATCACCGAGTGCCGCTTGCCCCGCTCGGAGCCCCGCTGCAACCGGTTGATCACCTCATCCATGCTGACGGGGAACTCCGGGATCAGAATCGATTCGGCCCCGCCCGCCAGGCCCGCCGCAAGGGCGATCCAGCCGCTGTTCCGGCCCATGACCTCCATCACGAAGGTCCGGTCGTGGGAGGTAGCGGTGTCGCGGATTTTGCGGATGGCATCCAGCGACGTATTGACGGCCGTGTCAAAGCCGATCGTCAGGTCGGTGCCGTAGATGTCATTATCGATCGTGCCGGGCACGCCGACGGCTGGCAGCCCCAGCGCTGCCAGCTTCAGGGCGCCCCGAAAAGAGCCGTCGCCGCCGATGACAACCAGCCCTTCAATCCCGGCCGCCTGGGCCTGCGCCAGCGCCTCCAGCGGCCCCTCCGGCTGCATCATCCGGTCGCTGCGGGCGGTGCGGAGGATGGTGCCGCCACGTTGAATAATGTCACCCACCGAACTTAAGGAAAGCGGAGCAAAATCGCCGGAAATGAGTCCGGCGTACCCCCGCCGGACTCCGACCACCTCCATGCCGAGCGAGACCCCCCGGCGGACCACCGCCCGGATTGCGGCGTTCATGCCCGGGGCATCGCCGCCGCTGGTCAGGACACCGATCTTCTGCAAGTCGTTCGACTCCTTACGTGCAGCGTTACTTCTTAAAGCGGGTGCGGCCCAGCGCTTCATTAAGGATTTCATGGGCTTCCCGGGCTTCGCCCTGGGGCACCAGCAGTTCTACGTGCGCATTACCGCCAACGGTCGAGAGTCCCGCAGCCCTCAGGCTGACAAGGATTCCTTCGGTCGACAGGGCGTCCCGCAATTGTTCAGCTGTTTGTTTATTAGGTGCGATGTAGATCACCTGCCACACGTTCATCGCCTCCCTGCGAGTTGGAGCGCCCACCGGCTTTCGCCGGCGTCGCCTGAGGCCGCCGTTGCGGGCGGCAAACCCTTGTAGCAACCCACCTGCCGCGGAACATGGTTAGTATGTATCGGACAGCGGCGGCGAAGCCCTGTCATTGCGGGGGGCTTTGCTGAGCAGTGCTCATGTTAGCGGAACGCTTGCTGCTGAATATTCGTCGCATCGCGCCGGCGATTCCTGCCCGCCGACCCATCTTTGTTAGGGACCGATACAAAAGTGCCTCCCCCCACGCACCGTTTCTGGAAAGCTTTAGGTCAAGTGTAGTATAGATTGGAATCATTTTCAATAGTTATCGGTAAAATCCAATTGTTTCGCAGTGCCGACATCTATAGGGGCGCAGGAGGAAGGCGGGCGCAGGCACCGAATCAGGAATCAGAAGGCGCATCCGCCCGGCAGACTAGAGGAAGGCGATCCCCGGAGCCGGGCGCCGGCGCTTAGAAAGAGGTGCTGATTCTTGTCCAACTTGATGCAGAACATGGAGGAGGCCAGGACGGCGATCATGGCGCGGGGCGCGGCGGCCCCGCAGATCGGTCTGATCCTGGGTTCCGGCCTCGGCGACCTCGCCGATGAGATCGAAAACGCAGTCCGCATCCCCTACGGCGAGATCCCCCACTTCCCCGTGAGCACGGTGGCGGGGCACGCGGGTGAGCTGGTGGTCGGCACCCTGTCGGGTCGGCCAGTGGTCGCCATGAAG
>JAQBPS010000478.1 GCA_028287415.1 Bacillota bacterium
AACCACGAGATCCTGGCGCTCCAGGCGGCGATTGCGCAGGTGTCTGCGGGCGCCGGCGAGCAAGCCGGGGCCGTCACGAACGCCGCCGGGCAAATGCAGCAGGTTGCGGCCACGGTCGATCAGCTTGCGCAGTCAGCGGACGTGGTGGCGGCCACGGCAGGCGAGGCGTTCCGGGTCGCCGTGGCGGGCGGCGAGACCGTCCGGCAGCTGACCGCGGGCATGGAGCACGTACGGATGGCCGCACAGGACAGCGCCGACGCGGTGGAGCAGATGGCCGGGCACTCCGTCCGCATCGGTGAGATGACCCGGCTGATCGAGGAGATCGCCGGCCAGACCGCCCTCCTGGCGCTGAACGCAGCGATCGAGGCGGCCCGGGCCGGCGAATCCGGGCGGGGATTTGCCGTGGTGGCAGCGGAGGTCCGGACCCTGGCCGACCGGTCCAACACGGCCGCCAGGCAGATTACGGACCTGGTACAGACCATCCGGACCAGCACGGATACGGCGGCCACAGCCGCCCACGCTGTCGCCAGCGAGGTAGCCGAGGGCACGCAGCAGGCGCGATCCGCGGGCGAGGCGCTGGAGCAGATTGTGGCGGCCATGGATGGCGTGGCCGCCCAAGCCCGGTCCATGGCGAAGGGCGTTGAGGCGATCACCGTGCACACAGCGGAGGTGAGCCAGGCCGTAACCGCTGCGTCAGCAATCACCGAAGAGAACCTGGCGGCCACCACGCAAATGCACGGGAACGCGGTGCGTGTGACCGAAGCGATGCACGGGCTGGCGCAATCCCTCGACGCCAGCCGGGGCGAGGTGCTCCAGGGCGCCGGCGCCGTGATCGCCTCGGTCGCGGCCGTCAGCGGCTCGGTGGACAAGCTTTCCGCTGTCACCGAAGAGCTGAGGAGCCTTGGGCACCGCTTCAAGCTATAACATCCCCTTACCCCCCCGACTTATTTAAATTGACGCACAGTCATAACCTTCCCTTCACCTTTCGGTAACGGGTCCGCAAGCAGCAAGCGTTAAGCTTTGGCTTAGACAGGTGTTCCCGAGGAGGTCGTACTTGTGCTGAAGCTTCTCCTCACGGCCGCGATCCCGCTCCAGGGCTTTATTGACAAGATCAGCCCGACGCACCAATTCATCAACCTCCAGGCGCTTGCAATCCTGGCCGCTGACGGCAAGCGGCAGCCGGCGATGTGGCTCCGCCAGCACCTCGAGGACTTCAATGCGGGGTGCGACTGGGCTGATACCGGCTGGAAGAACGTGCGGCACATGTACGACCCGAACACCGGCTTCGGCTTCAAGGGGTGGCCCAGCGCCGTCGACAGCCTGCGTGAGTACTGGGGCCTGAGCGTGCGCTACTACCACGAGCACGACCTGCGCAAGGCCTTCTTCCACCTGGGCGCCGCCGCCCACCTGGTGCAGGACCTGTGCGTGCCGCACCACGCCGCCGCCCGCCTCTTTGACGGGCACAAGCAGTTCGAGCAATACGCCGTGCGCTACCGGCACCGCTTCGCCGCCCACGGCGACGGGCACTACAACCTCGCCAGGATGCCGGAGGGCTGGGCGATCAACAACGCGATCTACACCCGTGAGCACTACAGCCACTGCCTCAGCGCCGCTTGCAGCCGCACGGAGATGCACGCAGCCGTCAGCGACCTGCTGCCTCGGGCCCAGCGCACCACCGCCGGCTTTGTTGCATACTTTTGCCAGCAAATGAGGGTGGGTTAGATGGCCCAGCGGATCCTTGTCCTGTCCGCCGCCTTCGGCTGCGGGCACGTGCAGGCGGCCAGGGCCGTCGCCGAGGCCTGCCGGGCGCAGGACCCCGACTGCGAGGCGACTGCGCTTGACGGAGAGACCTGGGGGCTCCAGCGGGTCGCCTCCGGCTACCTCTCCCTGCTGCGGCTCGCCCCCACCGTCTACCAGCGCCTCTACCACGCCCCGGTTGGCCGGCACACCCGGAGCTTGCTGCGCACCACCCTGTGTGCCGGCATCACCAGGGCGATCACCCGCTTCGAGCCGACCCTGGTAGTCGCCACCCACCCCTTCCCCGGGGCCGTGGCGAGCCACCTCCGCCGGACGGGGCGGCTGCGGGCGCCCGTGGCGGTCGCAGTGACGGACTTCATCCCCCACCCCTTCTGGGTGGAGCCCGGCGTCGACTGCTATTTCGTGCCCACGCCGGATGCAGCCGCCAGGCTGATCAGCCTGGGCGTGGCGCCGGACCGGGTTCGCGTAACGGGCATGCCCGTCCGCTCTGAGTTCGGGCCCGCCACACCCCACACCACGTTGCAGCGTGACAGCACCAAACGGGTCCTCGTGATGGGCGGTGGCCTGGGGCTCGGCCCGATCATCGAGGCGGTGCGCTCGCTCGCAGTGCTGCCGCACCCGAACCTCCACGTCGCCATCGTGTGCGGCGCCAACCAGGGCCTCCAGGCTGAACTGACCGACCTGTTCGGGGATGACCCCCGCTTCACCATCATCGGGTATACGAACCGGATCCCACAGCTGATGGCCCGGGCCGACCTGCTGGTCACCAAACCCGGCGGCATGACCGCCAGCGAAGCGCTCGCCTCCCACCTGCCCTCACTGCTGCTGCCGCCCCTGCCCGGCCAGGAGGCGGAGAATGCGGCCTATCTCAGCCGGCTGGGCGCCGCACTCCTCGTTGCTGAAGCCAGCGTCGGCATGACCGCCGCCGCACTGCTCTTCACCAGCCCGGAAAGGCTTGTGCGGATGCGGGAGGCGGCCCGCCTGGCCGGTCGCCCGGACGGCGCCAGGCTCATCGCCAGCGAGCTGCTGCACCTGCCCCAGCATCAAAACGCCCCGGCTGCCACGCATGAGCGTCTGCCATCCATGGCCATCAGTTAAGCAAATCAATCGCGGAGGTGTCGCCTATGTCTCCGGTGACTCTGGTTGTCGATGAGGATGCGGCCGTTCGGAGCCACATCCGCGATACCCTGATGAAGGTCGGCCTCGGTGTGCTCTCAGCCGCCAGTGGCAAGGAAGCGGTCACCATGCTGGAGACCGCTGAGATTGACCTGCTCGTCGTGAACCGGACGCTGCCCGACATCCACAGCTTTGAACTCTGCCGCCGCTTCCGCGAGCGGTCGCGGGCGCCGGTCATGTTCCTCGCCGGCCGCCCCAGCGACATGGACTGGGTGCGGGCCTTATCCATCGGCGCTGACGACCTCGTCACCAAGCCGTTCAACACCGCCGAGTTCCTCGCCCGGGTCCAGGTCCACCTCCGGCGCTGGTCCTGGCTCAAGGAGGCACAGGCGCAGCTTCAGGAGGGCGACCTGCTCACGATCGGCCCGCTCCAGCTCGACACGGGTGGGCACCGGGCCCTCCTGCGTGGCTGCGATGTCCACCTCACTCCCATGGAGTTCAACCTGCTCCGGGTGCTTGCCAAGGCCCCCGGCCGCGTCTTGCCCCGTGAGCAGTTGCTGGCGCTGGCCACGGGCCAGGAGGTGGCCGGCCGGGCCCGTACCGTCGATGTGCATGTGCGCTCACTCCGCCTCAAGCTGGAAGATGATCCGGCCAGCCCGCAGCTGCTCGAATCGATTCGGGGCGCCGGTTATTGCCTCGGCCGCAGATTCAGCGAACATCCGGAGGAGGAGTTGGCGTGAGCCGCTTTAAGATGCTGGCCCTGGATATCGACGGCACGATCCTGAACAGTCATGGTGAGATCCCCCCGCGGGTGCGGTCCGCCGTCGCCCGGGCCATGAACGCCGGCATGCTGGTCACCCTGGCCACTGGCCGCAACCTCCGGGCTGCGCTGCCCGTCGCTGACGAGCTCGCGATCACGGCTCCCCTCGTCGTAGGCAACGGTACGCTGGTGGTCGCCCCCGCCACCGGACAGATTCTGCTGCACCGCCCCCTCAGCCGCGCTGCCGCCGTGACCGCCGTTCAGTTGCTGTGGCGCATGGGCTTCACCGTGTTCGCGAGCACGGGCACCCTCGAGGGTCCTGACCTCTTCTTTGAACAGGCGCCCTCTATTCCCGAGCAGTCTTGCCTCATGGGGCGGGATCCCCGGTTTGCGGTGCAGGTGTATGACCTGGCCGGCGCCGTCGCCGGCATGGACGCCCTCAAGGTGATGGTCGTTGACCGGACCGCCAGCGTGGCGGCTGCGGCCAACCGCCTGGCGGGCACCATGGCGAGCGGCTTCCGCGTGCTCGTCACGCCCGAGGGCAACGGCTACTCCCTGCTCGAGGTCTCAGCCCCCGAGATCTCCAAGGCGACCGGCCTCGAGCGCCTCACC
>JAQBPS010000512.1 GCA_028287415.1 Bacillota bacterium
CTTCCCGCTCCTGGCGCTTGCGGGAGACCACCTGGCTCATCTCCTGGTAGCGCTCGGGCTCCAGGTAGCGGAACGCAAGATCCTCCAGCTCCCACTTGATCTCGCTGACACCCAGCCTGTGGGCCAGGGGCGCGTAGATATCCATGGTCTCCCGGGAGATGCGCTGCTGCGCTTCCTGGCTGCGCACCTTGAGCGTCCGCATGTTGTGCAGGCGGTCCGCCAGCTTGATCAGGATCACCCGGATATCCTTCGCCATTGCCAGGAACATCTTGCGGAGGTTCTCGACCTGCGCCTCGTCCTTGGAGGAGAAGCTCAGCTTTTCCAGCTTGGTGACGCCCTCAACGAGTGACGTCACTTCCGGGCCGAACTTGGCTGCCAGCTGTTGTTCGGAAACGCCGCAGTCCTCGATTACGTCGTGGAGCAGCGCCGCTGCAATGGATGCGACATCCAGTTCCATATCCGCGACGAGCTCGGCGACCGCCACCGGGTGTGTAATATAGGGATCGCCCGACTTGCGCAGCTGCCCGTCGTGGGCTTCGTCGGCAAAGGCGTAGGCCGCTTCGACCAGTTGCATGTCCGCGTTGGGGCTGTACTGTAGAATGCGGGCTCTCAGGGCATCGAGTTCTGCCATAGCGCCACCCCCCTTCGCCGCCGGCTACGGTCGTCCCCGGCCGCGCCGGCTCATTAATATTGCACGAGCGAAATCGCGTCGTAATTGCCTAGCCGCTTCCGCCCCTCAAGGGACGTCAGCTCGATCAGGAAGGCGACGCCTTCCACGTGGACATCAAAGGACTCCACCAGGTCAATGCTCGCCCGGATCGTACCGCCGGTAGCGAGAAGGTCATCGACCACCAGCACCTTCTGGCCTGCCGTGAAGGCGTCCTCATGGACTTCAAGCGCATCCTCGCCGTACTCCAGGGCATAGGAAATGCGGCGGGTCTTGTACGGCAGCTTGCCCGGCTTGCGAATCGGGACAAAGCCGGCGCCGAGCCGGAAGGCCAGCGCGGAGGCGAAAATATACCCCCGGGCCTCGGGACCGGTCACCACGTCAACCTGCTTATACTCATAATATTGAGCGATGGCCTCAATAGCGGCATGAAACGCATCCTTGTCCTGAAGGAGCGTGGTGATGTCCTTAAACGAGATGCCCGGCTTGGGAAAATCCTCAATGGTGCGGATGTGCGCCTTGAAGTCCATGTGAACGGCAGCCCCCTTATCCCTCATTATAGTGCGTAGATGCTGTCAGGCCAATCATTTGCGCGTCTTTGGGCCAGCGCAGCCCGGCCAGCCAGGCCGCACCGGTAACGGGGGCTCGCCTCCAGGTCGAACTTGGCGCCGCCGGCCCCGTTCAGCCTGCCACTTTGGTCCACGAGGCCGACTTCCCGGAAGACGGCCAGGCCGCCCTCAAGCCGTAGCTGGTTCCATGGGCCGGGCACCTCGCCGAGGACCTCCGCCAGGCGCTGAGGGGTGGCTGTGCCGGCCTTCAGCAGCTTGTAGAGCTGCACCAGCACGTCGCGGTCCGGGTAGGGCCAGCCGAGGGCCGCCGCCGCCAGTGCCCAGTCGCCGGGCGCCCAGAGCAGGTGCAGCCGGCCTGCGGGGACCTGCGCTTCGTGGTACGGCGGGTGGTAGAGCACCGTGTCGGTGTAGGCGCCCCGGGGCTCACAGCCGTAGGGGGCCACGACAAGGGCGCCCTCCCCGGGGCCGGGCTCCGGCTCTCCGGGCAGCCACAGCCGCACCGCTTGCCGCCGGTCGGGGAGGGCGGCCTGCATGTCAGCTGTCAGCGCCGCTGCGGCCCAGGGGCTGCCCGTCAGGGCCAGCACCCGGGCGTGGGCCGGGGTCAGGAGCAGTTCCAGGTAGCGGTGCCGGCTCGGCTCCGGTGCCTCGTGCTGGTCGTCGTGTGCCTCTGCGGTGGCCGCCACCTCAGCGATGGGGGCGTTCAGCGCGGCGAGGGCGGCCTCCAGCTTGTGCGGGCCGCGGGCGTCAATGACGGCGCCGGGGCGGGCGGCAGGGCGGGCGGCAGGTCGGGCGGCAGGTCGGGCGGCGGCGCCGGCCAGCGGCTCCCAGCGCACGCACGCCTCCGCCGGCAGTTCCGGCGGCGCCGCCACGTTGACGGGGAAACCGCTGTCGTCCGGCGAGTCGATCACCTGGACGTCTTTCATGGTCAGCCGCAATTTGGTCCGCCCCTGGTAAGTCTCGTACTCAGGGTGAAAGGCGATCTGCACCCGGGAGGCGGCGGCCGGCCTCGCCGGCGCCATGCCCCAGCCCAGGGCCTCCATGGCGGCAGGCGCCCCGCCGCCCCGCACCAGCAGCTTCAGGTGATTTTGCTCCTTGCCGAGGAGGCGGGCGTCCATAACTGCCAGGTCCCGGGCGGCGAAGACCGGCGCCGGGTTGCCGATGCCGTGCGGCTCCAGCTGCTGAAGTTCCGCCATCAGCCCATCGTTCACCTGGTCCAGCCCGATGTAGGTGTCGACCTGAAGCCGGGGCACCAGGTCCTCCGGGCGCAGCCACTCGGCGCCGATCTGGTTGAGGCGCTGTCGCAGAACAGCCAGGTCCTCCCTGCGGTTGAGGGTCATGCCCGCAGCAGCCGCATGCCCGCCGAACTTGGCGAACAGGTCTGAGACCTGGAGCAACGCCCGGTGCATGTGGAAGGCTGGGATCGAGCGGGCCGAGCCACGCACCTCATCACCGTTGATGGAGAGCAGAATCACCGGCCGGTGGTAGGCCTCCAGCACCCGTGACGCGCAGATGCCGACCACGCCGTGATGCCAGCCCTCCCCGGCCAGCACCAGCACGTACTCCTTCTCATGGGGCGCCTGGGCTTCCGCCTGCTGGAGCGCCTCCTGAAGAATGGCTGCCTCCACCTCCTGGCGGCTCCGGTTCTCCTCATCCAGGTGGCGGGCGAGCTCCCGGGCCCGTTCGGGATCCGCGGTCGTGAACAGTTCAACGCCTTCCATCGCGCTGCCCATCCGGCCGAGGGCGTTGATGCGCGGGCCGAGGCTGAAGCCGATGTGCGTCGCCGTGACCGGCTGTTTGACACCCGCTACCTCCATGAGCGCCCGCAGTCCGGGCCGCCGGGTCTCGCCGAGCATGGCCAGTCCCTCACGCACGATCGCCCGGTTCTCGCCGACCAGGGGAACCATGTCGGCGATGGTGCCGAGCGTGACAATGTCCAGCAGGTCCCACGCGTTGGGCGCCTCCAGCGCCAAAGCCAGCTTGAACGCTACGCCGACGCCGGACAGCCCCTTAAACGGATAGGTGCAGTCCGGGCGCTTCGGGTTGATCAGTGCGGGCACGTCGGGCAGTGCGGGGCCGGGCTCATGGTGGTCGGAAATCAGCAGTGTCATGCCCAGGCTCCGGGCCACCTCGGCCTCCTTGACCGCCGTCACCCCGGTATCGACCGAGAGGACGAAGTCGAAGCCCCGCCCGCGGATCTCCTCCAGCGCGCCGGCATTCAGGCCGTACCCCTCACTGAACCGGTTGGGAATGTAGTACGCCACGGTCGCGCCCAGCGCTCGCAGGGCAAGCACGAGAATGGTCGTGCCGGTGATGCCGTCCACGTCGTAGTCGCCGTAAACCATGATAGGGCGGCCG
>JAQBPS010000569.1 GCA_028287415.1 Bacillota bacterium
TCGTCGTAAGCTAAACCCCGCGACCCGGCGGCCCAGCCCTCCGGCCCAGCGGCCCCGCCCCTGGCTGCGCTGGCTCCCCGCCGCTGCCGCACTGCTACTTGCAGCGGGAGGGCTCCTCACGGCCGGAAGCCCCTCGGCCCAGGCCGCGCTGCAGCGGTTGCTCCACGTGGTCCCCGGATTTGGCATCACCGAGACCCGGCCCCAGACACTGCTCCTCGCAGAGCCGGTCACAGTCCAGGGCAGCCGGGGTAAACTGACGGTGACCGCGCTGATCAGCACGGTCACGTTCACCGAGTTGCACTTCCGCATCGACGGACTGTCCTCGGTCAAGCCGGACCCCGCCACCATGGACCAGGAGCCCGTGCGGGCCGCACTGCTCCTGCCCGATGGCACGCGTCTCGCATTTACCAGCGCCACGTCCGGGGTCGGCCTGAACGACGTGCAGGGAACGCTCTCGTTCCCGGCCCTGTCGGAGTCCGTTCGCACGGCTACGCTGGAGTTGTCGCCGATGCACGGCCTGACGGACCCCTACACGGCGCCGCTGAAGCTGGTGGACGCGGCATCCGCCGGACTGACCGAGGCGGTGGCCGGCGGCTGGTCCAGCCAGCGCAACGGCGTGATGATGGGCGCCCCATACGCCGCCTTCGAACAGAGCCAGATCACCCTGTCGCTGGAGGCGGCGCTGACGGCGCAGACGACCGGCATCCGCCACGTGGGCGGGCTCCCCGCTCAGCCTGTGCTGACCGACAACCTGGGCAACACGTATCCCCTTGTGCCCGAAGCGAGCCTCCTCTGGCCAGGCTCCGCCCGGGGGCTGTCGGCCACATATGCCGGCCCGGTCCATGCGGGGGCGACCGCGCTCCGCCTGACGGTCGACGCCGTCCAGGTGGTGGAAGAAGGCACGGCCCGGCTCCGGGTGCCGCTCGACAAGCTCCCGGTGGGTAAGCCGGCTGCGCTGAACCAGGAACTGAAGCTAGGCGCCCGGCGCATCGTGGTCCGTTCGGTCACTCGCCTGGCCGCGGACCAGTTTGCCCTGGACCTCGACCTCGGTCCCGAGCAGAACGGTGCCATTCTGCAGACGGTTTCCGTCACGCCGTACCAGACCTCGGGTGGCGGTCAATACAAATTCGACCCGGCCACGCAGAAGCAGGCGTCCGACTTCGTAGTCTCCTACACGCCCCAGGGCAACTACTTCGACGTCCAGATCACCCGGCCGACCGTTGAAATCACCGGCCCGTGGCAGATCGATCTGCCGGTGAAGTAACAGCGCGCAACAAGGGCGCGCCCGACAAACACTTGTCGAAAATTCCCCCGGGGGCTGAGGAAGCCCCCGGGGTGTTATAATGACCATCATGACTACTGATAACGGGGTGAGCTCATCATGACGACGCCGCAAGACCACGCTCGGACCCAGCTCCATGGGATCACACTCGAGCGCATCCTGACTGAGTTAGTCGATCACTTCGGCTGGGAGACAATGGGACAGCGGATCCAAATCCGCTGCTTCATCAGTCAGCCGAGCATCAGTTCCAGCCTGAAGTTCCTGCGCAAGACCCCGTGGGCTCGCACGAAGGTCGAAGAGATGTACCTGCTCATGCGCCGCAACCAGGCAGCGGCGGAGCAGCGCTGAGCCCTACCCCGGCACGCCCGGAAGCCTGTCGCCCGGGAGCCTGTCGCCGAACCGCAGCCGCAGCGCCTCGCCCGGGTCGATGTTCGGCTGGGCCATGAACGATACGGTCCGCCAGCGGGGCTTCAACGCAGCGATCTCGTCCGCCACCGCGGGCAGCACGGCCAGCGTCCGCTCGACCCCTGCCTGGTGATCCGCCCCCGGCAGGGCCGGGTAGAGCCGCATCAGGTTGTAGAGCTCGCCGCCCGGCGCCGTCTCGGGCGCATCAGCAGTGATCGCCTGCACGGCATAGTGGAACGGCTTGAACTGCGCCCCCTTCAGCGTCCCCTCGATCGAGCGCTGGTTCGGCAGCCGGTCCGGTCCGGGCAGCGCCCGCGCCAGATCGCCCCGCCGGTGGAGCGCCTGCATCAGCGCCCACTGGGGCGACACCACCCCGCCGGTCGTGTTGAAGTAGGTGCCGGACAGGGTGAAACAGAGCCGTCCGGTCGGCTTGAGCACCTTGCGCAGCTCCGCCAGCACCGCCTCCGGCTCCCGGAAATACCAGAGCGACAGGTTGCAGAGCACCCGGTCCAGCTTCCGCTCCGGCAGCAGCGCCGCCACCTGTGCCGCATCGGCAGTGTAATAGGCCGCAGCCCGGTCGCCGACCTGCCGCTGCGCCTCGGCGATCATCGACGGGTGATTGTCGAGCAAGTATAGCTCAAGCCCCTCCGGCACCGCCTCCAGGGCTGCCAGCGACGTGAGGCCGCTGCCGCACGCCAGGTCGAGCACGGCCATGCCCGGGCGAAGCTCCGCCGCCGCGACCAGGGCGCGGTTGCTCTCCCCGAAGAGCGCCATCTGCGATGCAATCCCATGATAATATTCGCCCCAGGTGGTCATAAGGCGGGCTCTCCTTTCAGGAGCAGGGTTTCCACCCATTCTAACAGACGAGCAGGCGTGCACATAGCCCGGACAGGGGGCATGCCTTATGCAGGAGAGATTGGCCGGTGGCATGCGCGAGTGCGGCGCCTCGATCCTACTTGCGTGGTATAATCATGCCAAGAACGGACCAAAGGGAGCACCCTCACTGCGCATCCTATTTATGGAGATGTGATAACGCTATGCAAATCCTCCTGGTGGTCTTTCTGGCGCTGACGGCGGTCATCGTGGTGGGCCAGTACCGCAAGAGCCGCGACCGGGATGCACTTGCCGCCCATGTGCGGGCAAATGGCGGGGAGATCGCCCGCCTGCACCGCCTGCGAAAGGGGCATCCTTTCCCTGACACCGGCCGCGGCTGGTGGGCCTGGCGCATCGACTGGCGTGCCGGCACCGCCGAGCGCACATCCTGGGCGTTGACCACCCGGGAAGGGATCAAGGAGTGGAGGGACTGACGGTGCTAAAAGCCTCTTCGTTGGAAGTCTTCCTGACCGAGTCCGACATCCAGGGCGCCCTTGAGGAGTACGTCACAGGCAAGTTGGAGGGCCTTCAGGTCGAGCTGGAGGATGGCGTCGTGGTCCTGCGCGTCCGCGTGGTGGACGAGCGGCTGCCGATGGCCGTGCCGGTTGAGTTACGCGTATCCGTGCTCGGCGTGCGCGACACGCAGGTTGAGGCGGGCGTCAGCTGGTCCAACATGCCGCTGCTGCCGGGTTTCCTGAAGGAGCTCGCCCTTCACAAAGCGTTTGAAGCGCTGCCGGGCAATTACGACAATGGCGTCATGACCGTGGACGTGGCTGAGGTGCTGGACAACGTGCCGGTCAGCTTCCGGATCCAGGGGCTGTCGGTGACACGTGAGGGCATCCGCGTCACCCTGGCGGATGTAGCCGCCTTTCCGTTTCGGCCCGCCGAAGTGGTAAGTATGCAGCCGGGCGCACTGGTGCCTGTGCCGAGCGTGGCCGTGGCGGTTCTGCCCGAGCATCAGGACTATTATGAGAAACTGCGGGACCGGGTGAAGCGCATGGCCGCCACGAATGCGCCGAAGTGGGCGCAGGCGATGGTGCCCTGGGTGCTGGCAATTCCCGACTTCTTTGTGATGATGGTCA
>JAQBPS010000591.1 GCA_028287415.1 Bacillota bacterium
TCCTGGAATACAGCTGCGTGCCCGTGCCGAGCAACCCCGAGGCCCTCCAGAACGCCAAGAGCATGGGCATCGACATGGACCCGATGCGGGTCTGGGCCGAGAAGATCCTGGATGGCCAGCCGAGCGAGAAGGGGCTGTGGGTGCCCCGCAAGACAGTGGAGCAGATCCACGGCCTGCTCAAGGCGGACAAGTTCATCAGCGTACCGAGCGGCGCCCATAAGGAGGCGCCCGCCGCAACCGAGCCCATGCCTGCGAAGGCGGCCCAGCCGACACCGGAGGCAGCCCCGCCCGCCATTGAGACCCAGGCCAAGGATGCCGCCCCCAAGCCGGTCCTGGTGGAGACCCGCACGGTGCCCGTTGAGGTCTGGAAATGCCCGCACTGCCAGGAGGAGATCGGCGAGAAGGGGCTGTACACCAAGGACCTTCAGACCTACGTCCACCGCAGTTGTGGCGGTGCCATCACCTTCCCGGCATCATCCCCGGGCGGGCAGCCTGAGCCTGCGGCCGAGAAGGGTGGCGCCACTGTCAAGGCCGGCGCCGTCCTCAGCAAGGCAAACAAGGACCTGCTGGGCCAGGCCAAGACGCTGATTGACCAGGTGCTGGCCAGCACGGAGCCCGGCGAATCGCCGGACGAACCCGATGTGGTGCAGGACGGCGCCCCGCCTCCGACCACCAAGACCCCTGATATGGAGCTCCCAGCCTCGACCGAGGGAACCCCCGGCGAGGCTGTTGCTTTGCCCGGCGATAAGTCGGGCACGGACCCGGCCGAAGGTTCGTTCCTGGAGATCGCCGACACACCGTCCTCACCCGAAGCAACCATCGAAGTCGACGAGACGTTCGCCAAAGCCCTGCAAGAGGCGGTCAAGAGCGAGATTCAGGCACGGATGACGCAGCTCACAGGCCGGGTTGACTGATTCGGATACACCGAAAGGAGAGACGAACCATGGCGCAGATGACGATCGAAGACGTCAAGGCCCTGATCAAGGATACCGTCAGCGCGACCCTGGCCGATAATTGGGAGGCCCGTCTGGCCAAGGCCGAGGAGGCCAGCCGCAACTTTTCCCCGCAGATCCTCGCCTCCCAGATGGCACAGCAGGCCCCGCCGGCCGAGAAGGGCGTTAAGGCCGCTCGGTTCCTCCGGGCCCTCGCTTCCGCCAAGGGCGACCCCGACCGGGCCGCCCGCATCGCCAAGGAGCAGTGGCATGACGAGGCAGTCGCCAAGGCCCTCGGCGAGTCCACCGTGTCCGGTGGTGGCGCCCTGGTGCCCGAGGAGTATGCCTCCGAAGTCATCGACCTCCTGCGTGCCAAGGCCGTTGTTCGGGCCATGGGCACCCCCTCGGCCCCGATGAACTCCGGTTCGCTCACCATGCCTTTCCTGTCGGCGGGCAGCACGGCCTCCTATGTGGGTGAGAATCAGAACATCTCGAAGTCCGAGCCCCAGACCGGCAATCTCCAGCTCTCTGCGAAGAAGCTGGCCGCCCTGGTGCCCATCTCAAACGACCTGCTCCGCGATGCCAGCCCGAACGCTGACACCATCGTCCGCAACGACATGGTGCGCAACATGGCGCTGCGCGAGGATCTGGCGTTCATCCGTGACAACGGCAGCCAGTACACCCCCCGCGGTATGCGGTACTGGGCCGACCCCAATCAGGTGTTCGCCCGGACCAAGGCCGGCGCCACTTCAACCCTCGCGGAAGTCACCTTCGACCTGGGCAAGGCCGTCCGCCTGCTGGAAGAGGCGAACGTGGCCCTGGACCGCGGCGGGTGGATCATGACCCCGCGGACCAAGTGGTATCTCATGTCCCTCCGTGACCTGAACGGCAACCTGGTCTACGAGCCCGAGATGCGCCTCGGCTCTCTGCTCACCTACCCCTACCGCACCACCACGCAGGTTCCCAACAACCTCGGCAGCGGCGGCGACTCCGAGGTCTACTTCGCCGACTTCGGTGGCCTGCTGATTGGTGAGAACATGCAGCTTGAGGTCTCGGTGTTCGACGGCGGCGCCTACTACGACGGTGCGAACATCGTCTCGGGCGTCAGTCAGGATCAGGTGGTCCTGCGGGCCATCGCCCGCCATGACTTCGGCGCCCGCTACCGCGGCAAGGAAATCAGCGTCATCACCGGCGTCGACTGGCAGTAAGCGCAGCGCATCCAGGAGGGCGGGATAATCCCGCCCTCTATCTTTTGAACCTTGAAAGGAGCGAAGTTTCATGACGTACCCGACTCATTTCGCAGAAGGCGCCAAGAGCGTTTCCGGCTACGCCCCGCAAGCGGCATCCGCCGGCGCCATCGCTGGCGCGGCCATCGACCGATTCGGTTACCAGTCCTGCGTTCTGCTCGCCAAGGCCGGCGCCGCCACCGGCACCCCGACCACCCAGACCTTCGATGCCAAACTCCAGGATTCCGCTGACGGCACGACCGGTTGGGCTGATCTTGTCGGCGCCGCCACCACGCAGATCACCGCCGCCAACGGTGAGCAGCACAAGAATGTGGACCTGACGGGTGCCCGTCGGTATATCCGGGTAGCGA
>JAQBPS010000638.1 GCA_028287415.1 Bacillota bacterium
GAACGAGCCAGGCCGGTTTGATTATGCCCGCTCGGGCAACCCGACCCGCCAGAGCCTTGAAGGGGTGCTGGCGGCGCTGGAGGGCGCCGAGGCCGCCTTCGCCTTCAGTTCGGGTATGGCCGCTGTCGCCACCTCGGGATTGAGGCGACGTTTGTCGATAGTAGCGAGCCGGCAGCCGTGCGGGGCGCGCTGCGGGCGAACACCCGTGCCTTGCTGGTCGAGAGCATCAGCAACCCGTTCCTGAAGCGGACCGATACGCCAGCGATGGCGGCGATCGCTCAGGAACATGGCCTGCGGCTGATCGTCGACAATACGTTTCTGTCGCCCTGTCTCTCCCAGCCGATCCGGGAGGGGGCGGACATCGTGCTCCACGCTGCAGCTGCCCCTGCTCGGGGTCTCGCTGGGTGCGGTGGAGAGCCTGGTGGCGGTCCCGGCCCGGCACTCGCACGCCTCGGTGCCCCGGGAGGAGCGCATCCGGCGGGGCATCACGGATGACCTCATCCGCTTTTCGGTCGGGATCGAGGAGCCGGAGGACCTGGTGGCGGACTTGGAGCAAGCGCTGAGCGTCGAGAGTCTGGTTGTAGCAGGTGGGAGTTGAGCTTTTATATTGACGGAGTACGCGGACGGCCCGGATTTTAATACAGACGCTGATTCATACAAAAATACGCCGCGGCATCCGCGTCAATATAAAAAGCCCGCACCGCAAAGCAAAGCCCTCTCGTACCAGTAACCGGCCTTTACCGTAACAGGCTTTGAAGCCACGCCGAAAGCCATCGACCCTACGAAGTCGTACGTCGTAGATTGTCGATGGCTTTTTCGCGCCTCCAGCAGGGGGTGGGCGTCTGCATCCGGAAGCTTTCCCACCAGAATATTCCTTTTGCCGTGAGAGAGGATGATCCCGAGCTTGATGCCTGAAGCATACCGATCCGTTTCCAGACCGACGGACATCGCCCACCGTCACCCGGTGCTGGTCTTTGATCGTGGCGGTGGCTTGCACGTGCCTCTGACGGTGGCGGCGAAGGAAGCTGCGGCGCGGACCAGTGGCAAGACCGCCCAGACCTATCTGAATGCCGTACTCCCCTTCTTCACCTGGTTGGAGGTGGACGAGTGGCAATTGCGGGCAGGGAACCGCTGGGATGGCCCGCCTGAGCAGGTGCGGCAAGCGGTAGATGATTACCTGATCCAAAAATTGCGGTGCCGCGTTCGACCACACAAGTACGGCTTCCAGGTAGTCGAGGTGACGGGGGAAAGCCGTAACACCATTCGGGTCTTCCTGTCGGCCTTGAAGCTGTTCTATGGTGTGATGGTGGGCAAGGGGTACTACCCGTTCCCTGCCAACCCGCTGGTCGAATCCGTGTCCAAGCTGTCAGCAGAGGCGCTGGCCGCTTGGGAAGACGCGGAAAACGAGGCGCGGGAGTTTCCCCGCATGTCCCCACTAGGCGGCACGGAGGAGCCGCGGCGAAAGCGGCGCCTTTCGGACAGTTACTTCCGTATCCAGGGCGACGAGTGGCTGCCGCAAATCGTGGACGATATAAAGCTACCTGGGCTGGTGCTGACCGGTGGCAGTAAAGTGGCGGGCTGGGGTTTGCGGGAAGAGTGTGTGACCCGCGTTCTCTTCGAGTCTGGTGGCCGAATCTCGGAGGTATTGGCCCTGACCCTCGGTGACTGGTATGCCAGAGGGCTGCTGCGTGAGGCCAACGCCACCAGCAAGGGGAGCAACGGCAAGCGGGTCAAGTTCTTCCGCTGGCATGACGACACAGCTAAACTGCTTCGGCGGTACTTCGACACCGAGCGCCGAAAGCATGATCCAAATGGGTACGGGGTTGAGGATTACCTGAAGCTGGGGAAGTGCAAAGCAGGTGACCTGCTGGGTGTACCGCTCTTCCTCACGGAGCGCAGAACACCACTCAGCCCGAAGACCTTCCGGCAGCACTACTGGAACCCTGCCTGCAAAGCCGCCGGGATTGATGCCGACCCGCACCAGGCTCGGCACTGGTACGTGACTATGGCGATCCGCACCATATACGAAACCGCCCGAACCGAGGGTGAGGTCCAGCGGCGATTGCGTGAACTGGTCGAGTACATGAAGTGGCGAAGCGGAATGGCCATGATTGAAATCTACCAGCACTACTTCGATGCCCAACGCCACGCCGAGGTGCAAGACAGGGTTCAGGACCTGATGGAACAGTCGAAGAAGCGGGCAATGGCCGAACTGAAGCGGGATCGCCACAAGAAGTTCAAGCAGACTGCTCCGAACGTTCAGCCCATGGAGACGGAGCCGCACAGTGAAGTTGAGGACATCTTGTCCGATTTGCTTGGAGGTGAGCAGAGTGCGGGCTGAGATCCTCACGAGGCCATGGCAGCGCCTGGCAGGGGAGATTGCCCTCGAAGTGCTGATAGCCCCCAAGACCTGCGGCGACCCGCGCAATAAGGGCGAGTGGCCGGAGGTGGAAGAGCAGGTTGTCGCCTATCTGGAGAACAACGTGATCGGCAGACCGTGGGCAGACCACCTTGCTCTTGCCGCACTGGTGATGACGGCTCGCAGACGGCAGGGTAACACGGTTTTGGGTACGCTGAATGCGCTCTCCCCGCGCCTCACCGATTTGTTTCCTGTGTTGGGATACGAGTCGATGCAGGACTGGAACCCAACTGAAGCGTGCAAGGCGTACCTTCGCGGCGAAGTGCTGCCGGACCACACCGACAACCAGCGGTCGTGGTTTTGGAACAAGTACAGTACCGCATCCAACCAAGTCCGGCAGTGGTTGAAATCCCTACCTACCAAGGAGCAGGAGGTCTATGGGCGATTTGCGTTACCCGTGCCAGACCGTGGTGAGCTGTACGAGGTCAAGAAGCTGGGTGTCCAGGTACGACAGGAAGCGAAGAAGAACCGGAAGACGGCCACTGACGCGGTGGTGCCTAGCCTGCCGACCATCCGGGCCAAGGCACAGCTTCGCCTGAACCGCCTCACACGGGTGCGTCAGGCATACCACGATGCCCTGAACGAACTTCAGAACGGCAAGCCGTACACCTTGCCGTTCTCCTACCACTACGACGAGGGCGAGGACAAAGAGCAGAGGGTCCCGCCGCAGGAGCGGCTCTACTTCCGTATCTGGGACCGGCGCACGTTTGTGTTGGCCCACCAAGACCACTACTCGGGACATTCGCTGAAGGCTGCCGAGAACAAAACCGGGGCCTACTCGGATGAGAACAACCGCTTCTTCCTTGAGTTTGTGTGGGCAGAGCGTCTGGTTGGCGATGGTCCGGCAGAAGGCTTGTGGTTTGAGGACTTGCTCCGGCGTCAACTGCTGGGCCAGGCACCGCGGCATGGCACCGACAAAGCAATCCGTGCGACGCAGGAGTACCTGCGGGCGTGGGGCTACGGTGACGAGGAGAAGCCTGACACCAAGGTTTGCCCGTTTGAGGCGAAGGTAAGTGAATTGCTAGCATGGCCCAAGTGTGACAGTGCCTTTATGTCCGACGCCCAGCTCGTGGCTGAAGGTGTCCTGGTTCCGGTAAAACCTCTTTACGCTGGTGCCATGTTCGGCTTGCTTGCCCTGGACATCTTCACCACGACAGGGATGCGGATTAACGAGGCCATGCAGATTCGGATGTCGCCGGACTGCTTGAAGCGAGTCACGCAACCTGCCCCGCCCGAAGCCGCAGACCACATGCCCCGTGAGCGAGTCTGCCTCATGCTCATCCCGAAGGGAGAACGGCGTGACGAGCCGCACCCGTATTACATCGGGACAGCGCAGCTCCGGCTCATGCAGAAGACCTTGCACATGCTCAGGGAGCACTATCGGCCGACGGGTAAGGAGCATCTGCCGGCGGTACCGTTCAGCTCCGACAGTCACCGCTCGTTTCGA
>JAQBPS010000650.1 GCA_028287415.1 Bacillota bacterium
CTCCAGCCGGGGGCGGTAGGTCTCGAGCATGGCGATGCGCAGCCCCAGCGAGACCACGTCGACCACGCCGCCGCCGCGGGACTCCTGCGGGCGGGTCTCGAGCTGCTCGCCAGCATAGTTCGACACAACGTAGAACTCGGCCTCCGGGCGCCCGGCTTTCTCGGTGAGTAAAATCTTAAAGGCGTAGTCGGGGCCGAAGACGGAGCGGAGGGTGTTGGTCACGAGCATTTCGATCTGTTCGCGCGCCTGTTTGCGTGCGTGCTCAGAGGTCTGCTGGAGCAGAACGATCACCTGCTCGAAGACCTGCTCATGCTCCCGGAACTCGTCCAGCTGTGCCTGGCAGACCGCCCGGTCCTGAAGGAGCCGATTCTGCTGACCCTTCCGCTCGCCCAGGGCGACCCCGGCCTTGCCCAGGCGGCTGCGCAGCTGTTCCAGCGACTCCATGGCCTAATACCCCCGCAGGAGGTCCGCCGGGAGCAGGGCCCCCGCCTCCCGGAGCAGCGCGTCGACCTCGGTGCGGAGCTTGGCGATCTCGCTCTCGAGGTCCTCAGGGCGCACCTGGAGGTCGGCGAGCTCCGCCATGAGCCGCTCCCGCTGCCGCTGGAGCTCATCCAGGCGGGCCTCGTACTTGTACTTGAGCTGTTTGGCCTTCTCGATCTGTTCCTTCAACTCGGCTATACGCTTTTCGTTCTCTGCCGCCATACACCTGGCCTCCATGTTGAGAGAAGAATTTTTTCGCCACGGATTTCACAGATTACGCGGATTCGATACATGAAAATATAAATTAATACACTATTTACCCGGTCATCTGTGTTTGCCTTTAAAATCCGTGGAATCGGTGTAATCCGTGGCCATAAAAAGGACCCGACTCCCGCCTTACCAGCCCACACTGTCAAACCAGACGCCGTCGCGGTAGTTCTGCAGGACTTGCCATGTCTCCATGCTGCTTAGTGACTGTGCCCGCTGGCGGGGCCGCCCGCCAGCTCGGCCAGGATCCGCCGGATCAACTGGGGCTCAACCGCCTGCATGCAGGTCGGGCACCTGCCCAACGTGCGCAGCACCCCTTCGAACTCGGCCAGGTGCTGGCCCAGCTCCGCCTCGGTCTGTTCCAGCAGTTCCCCGCCCTTGGTCAGCCGGTGCCGGACGTCCGCCACGAGGCCAAGCCGTTCCTCGAGCTTCTCCAGCCGCTGCACCCGCTCCGCGACGGACTGCACTAGCGCTCCGGCCTGGGGCACCTGCTCCAGTCGGGCGACCATGCTGCCCAGCTGGGCCAGCTCCGCCTCCCGCTGCCGCAGTTCGCCCTCGATCCGGCTCAGCCCCGTCAGCCGGGCCTGCCGCTCGGCGGCGTCCCGGGCCCGCTCCTCAGCGATGGGCAACGCCATGAGGCTATCGACCCGGCTCTTGTACTGACGGCTCTCCTGCTCCACCCGGTCGCTCTCGGACAGCAAGCGCTCCAGGTGAACACCCTGCCGGTGCCGCTCTTCAGCGCGGCGAAGCCCCTCCTCGGCCCGGGCGAAATCGCCCAGCCGGGAGAGCTCCGCTTCGACCTTGATCGACTCCCGCTCGGTGCGGTCCAGTTGGCCCAGCAACGCCTCCAGTTGCTGAAGCCGCCGCCCAAGCGCTTCAGCCTGCACCAGCATGCTCTCGGCCCGCTCAAGCCTGGCCTCCTGCTCGGGTATGTCAGCGTACTGCTGAAGCTCCGTGTCGTACTGCTGGGTCCGTTGCTCCAGCCGCCCGATCTCCTGCTTGACGGCGCGGAGGTCCTTCTGGGTGTTGCGCGCCGCGGCGTCGACCACGTGCACGCCCAGCAGCCGCCCGATCGCACGGGCCCGGAGCGAACCGCTCTCGGTCATGAGGAACGGGCCTTCCAGCTGGGAGGCGAAGCTGAGCACCACCCGCTTGTCGGTGTCCAGCAGCACCTGGGGCATGCCGTGCGCCCGGACCACCTCAGCGGGCACCTCGGTACCGAAGCCCTCGAACACCTGGGGCTCCTCGCCGGGACTCCGCACGATGTAGCGGCTGCGGGCGGGCGCGCCCGAGGCGCGCAGGTGAAGCTCCCGCACGATCTCGACGCCGTCGCTCATGGTGACGGTCACCCGGCACTCTCGCGCGCCCGACCGCACGAAGTCGCTGCCACGGGGCTCGTTGTACAGCGCCCAGCGGATCGCACGCAGCACCGCCGACTTGCCGTTGTCCGACGGGCCGATGATCACATTCAGGCCCTTGCTGAAAACGAACTCAGAGCGGTTATGGGACTGGAAGTTTTCGATCAGCAGGTTGACGATCTGCTTCATGCCGTCTCCTCCCCGCCCTGCGCCAGTTCCTCCTGGGCAAGGCCGAGCCGGCGGAGCGCCTCCTGCTTGACCCGCGGCGGCACGCCGGCGTTCTCGGCGATCCGTTCCATGATCGCCTGCACCTCCAGGACTTCAAACTGGCTGGTGTCGCCGATGCCCTGGATGAAGTCGGCCAGCGCCCGTTCCCGGGCCATCTGGTGCTCTTCCTGCGACCGGTCGAGAATCTCTTCGGCGGGCCGCGCCGACGCCAGGCGAATCAACTGGCAGTGGACCGGCTCGCCCTTTGTCAGCTCCAGCAGCACCACCTGGATGGGGCGCCGGAAGTCGGCCGCCTGATTGCCCAGCCGCACCAGGGCGCCGGGGTTGACGAACAGCTTGCCGTCCAGCTGATGCACCTTCGACCAGCCCGGGTGGTAGTGGCCGCCGAAGGTGACATCCGCCACGGTGTGGGTCATGACCGCGTCCAGCAACGTGTGCGCCGAGCCCTCGAAGAAGGGCTTCTCCAGCAGCATGCCGTGGGTCAGATGGATGGCAAAGTCCGCCTCGGGCCGCCGCTCATGGAGCGAACCGCCCTGGCCGGCCGGCACGAGGCAATAGTCGAGGATCGGATTGCGGCGGTCCAGTTCGGCATGAAACTCCTGGCCTGTCACCTGGACCTTGAGGCCGTCTGCCCCGTCGATCCAGGCGACATCGCCCGGCTTGAGCAGCCGGAAAAGGTGGAAGCCGTCGAACAGGCCGAGCATGGTCCGGGGCACCGTCTGCGGGTTAAAACCAA
>JAQBPS010000686.1 GCA_028287415.1 Bacillota bacterium
TCACCGTGGTCGTCGGGGAGCAAGGGCCGCCTGACTCGCTGATGGCTCTGCTGAAGCAGCATCCGGAGACAGCCTACGGCTTTGTGCAGAACAACTCACCCGGCATCTGGTCCCTGCTGCTCCAGACATTATTCCCAGTGGTGCTCGTGCTCCTTGCCTTTTTCTTTATCATGCAGCAAACGCAGGGCTCGGGTAACCGGGTCATGCAGTTCGGTCGAAGCCGCGCCCGGCTCGTTACAGACGAACGGAAGCGCGTCACCTTCGACGATGTGGCGGGCATTGATGAAGTCAAGGAAGAACTGGTCGAAATTGTCGACTTCCTGAAGCATCCCAAGCGCTATCTGGAGCTGGGCGCCCGGATTCCCAAGGGCGTGCTGCTGTTCGGCTCTCCGGGTACCGGTAAGACGCTGTTGGCCAAGGCGGTCGCCGGCGAGGCCGGTGTCCCCTTCTTCAGCATCTCCGGCTCCGACTTCGTGGAAATGTTCGTGGGCGTCGGCGCAAGCCGCGTTCGTGACCTGTTTGAGCAGGCCAAGAAGAACTCCCCCTGCATCGTCTTCATTGACGAAATCGACGCCGTGGGTCGCCAGCGTGGCGCCGGCTATGGCGGCGGGCACGACGAGCGGGAGCAGACCCTGAACCAGCTGCTCGTCGAAATGGACGGTTTCGGCGTGAACGAAGGCATCATCATCATGGCGGCCACGAACCGCCCTGACGTGCTCGACCCCGCCCTGCTCCGTCCGGGCCGGTTCGACCGGCAGGTCGTGATCGACCGCCCCGACCTGAAGGGCCGTACGGCGATCTTCAAGGTCCATTCGAAGGGCAAGCCCCTTGAGGCAGATGTCAACCTGGAGGTGCTCGCCAAGCGCACCCCTGGCTTCACCGGCGCTGACATCGCCAACCTGATGAACGAGGCCGCCCTGCTGGCAGCCCGTCGCCGCAGGAAGAAGATCAGCCATGAGGACTTCGAGGACGCCATCGACCGTGTGATGGCAGGCGGGCCTGAGAAGAAGTCCCGCATCATCTCCGAGCGGGAGAAGAAGAACACGGCCTGGCATGAGGCTGGACACGCGATTGTCGGCCACATGCTGCCGGACGTTGACCCGCTGCACAAGATCACCATTATCCCGCGGGGACGGGCCATGGGTGTGACCATGTTCCTCCCCGTTGAGGACCGGTACAATAGCACCAAGGGTGAGATGCTCGATTTCATGGCCATGGCCCTGGGCGGTCGGGTGGCCGAGGCGATCACCTTTGGTGAGGAAGAGATCACCAGCGGTGCTTCCAGCGACATTGAACGTACAACCGGCATCGCCCGTCGCATGGTGACAGAGTGGGGCATGAGCGACAAGCTCGGACCGCTCGCCTTCGGTGCCAAGCAGGACGAAGTCTTCCTCGGGCGTGACTTTAACCGGCAGCGCAACTACTCGGAAGATGTGGCGGCTATGATCGACGAGGAAGTCCGGAGCTTCGTCCATACCGCTTACGAGCGTGCGAAGGAGATCCTGGTCACTCACCGGACGGCCCTCGACAAGCTGTCCGAGGCGCTGCTCCAGAAGGAGACCCTGGACGGCAAGGATCTGGAGGAGCTGCTGGCGCAGTTGCTCCCGCCCCGTCCGGCGCCGAGGCACACCGTCATGTCCGGCGGCCAGATTCAGCCGGCGATCTAAGTGATAGCAGAACCCCGTCCCCCCACAAGGGAGACGGGGTCCTTTTTTACTCCGGTTCCGGTGCCGCGGGGGGTGGAGCCGCGGGCGGAGCCGCTTCGGCGGGGCCGATACCGATCGTCCGCTCAAGCTTGGCGATTCGTGCCTCCAGGTCAGGCTTGCGCCCGGGAAGGTCGGCCACCAGCGCTGATGCCGCTTTCAGCGGGAGCTTGGCGAGGTCTTCCCCCAGGTGTAAAGCCTCAGTCACCACTTCACCGGTGGGCCGCTGGCTGAAAGCGGTGTCCCGGAACACTTGGCGGGCGGCCTTGAACGGCAGGGCGATCAGTTGCTGGGCCAAGTCGAGTCCCTCGCGAATCGTGTTTTGCAACCGAGGTGCCCTCCTTGTTGACTGTGGCGGAACCATTTGCTCCCGAGTACCACTAGTCTGCGGTACGCAGTCATTCGCGTATGCACGCAGGAGGAAAATGTTTCTGCGCTAGGGAACGCTAAGGTATGGCTCCGTACATGAAGAAGAGTAGAGGAGTATCACACGCGATGGCCCGAGCGTATCCGACACATCCGCTGGCCTCCTGTCATGCCCTTGTACGCAGCGGCGACCGAATTTTACTGGTACAGCGCGGGCGTCCGCCTTTCCAGGGATACTGGGGTCTGCCCGGCGGCGGCATGGAACTGGGCGAAACCGTTGAGGAAGCGATCGTCCGGGAGGTGGCCGAGGAGACCGGCCTGCAGGTGACGGTCTCCCGGTTTCTGGGCTATGCCAATGCGATCGACCGCGATGAGGCAGACAAGGTGCGGTATCACTACGTGATTCTTTACTTTGAGGTACAGGGTGTTGATGGCGTGCTTCGCGCCGCTGACGATGCGGCCGATGTCGCCTGGGTGACCCCGGAAGAGGCCCGCCGCCGCCCGTTGACGGATGCGGTGGAGCGGTGCCTGGCATGGACTGGTCTTTGATTAGACAAGGGAGGCCTGCAGTCACTTGAACAAGATGCGTGTTGACCGCCTGCTGGAGCAGGCAAAGTCGCAGGGGCTGGAAGCGGTCGTGATCATGCCGGGTCCCAACCTGGTCTACCTGACTGGCATTGAAGTGCACCTGTCCGAGCGCCCGGCCATGCTGTTCTTCCCCGTGAACGGGGAACCGTTCGCCTTCTGCCCGGCGTTTGAGGCGGAGCGGATCGCGGCGGGCGCCGCCATTGCGAAGGTGTTCGCGTGGCGCGAGGAGGAAGGCCCCGCCCCTGTGCTCAAGCAGGCCCTCGAGCGCATGGGCATTGGCGGCGGGCTGCTGGGTATTGAGTACCGCTACATGCGGGTGCTTGAGCGGGAACTGCTGGCTGATGCAGTCCCTGGCACGCTGCGCTATGCCGACGCCGGGCTGCTGCTGGCGGACCTGCGCATGCAGAAAGATGCGGAGGAACTCGCCCTGATCCAGCAGGCGGCGGCCATTGCTGACGCAGCTGTCAAGGCGGGACACGCGTTCATCAAGCCCGGAGTCACGGAATCGCAAGTCGCTGCTTATATCGACGGGGAACTGCAGAAGCTAGGTGCTGAACCGCCGTTCGAGATCTATGTGGCGTCGGGCCCCCGGTCGGCGATCCCCCACGCCGGCCCCACGGACCGTGTGCTCCAGGAGGGGGAACTGGTCTGGGTCGACTTCGTCTGCCTGCACAAGGGCTATGTCGGCGACATCACCCGGACTTACCCGGTAGGCAAGGTGTCGGGAAAGCTGGCGGAAATCTACCAGATCTGCCTGGATGCGCAGGCGAAGGCCCGGGCCGAGGTAAGGCCGGGGATGACGGGCGCTCAGGTTGATGCGATCGCCCGGGACTACATCACCGCCAAGGGCTACGGCGAGTACTTCACGCATCGCACCGGGCATGGGTTCGGCCTGGAGGTCCACGAGGAGCCGTACATCGTTGGCAGCAACGACCGGCCGCTGGCGATCGGCAATGCGTTTACGATCGAACCGGGCATTTACGTGCCGGGGCTCGGCGGGGTGCGCATTGAGGATGACGTGGTGCTGGAGGCCGGCGGCGCCCGGGTTCTCACCCAGTACCCCCGCAACTTGCTGGCGTAACCGCAGACCGGGGCGCCCTCGGGTGCCCTTCGCAGACAGAAGGAGGCGATCACGGTTGACCGCTGGCTTCACCAGGTTCAACCTGGCCGAAGGGGTCAATCTCTACGTTCACCCCACCAATAAGTTCAAGACCAACGTTGTTTATATCTACTTCCATACGCCGTTGGCCGCGGAGACCGTGACCCGGAACGCACTGCTGCCCATGGTGCTCAGCCGTGGCTCAGAGGCGTATCCAACGACCGCTGAACTGTCGCGTCACCTGGATGAACTGTATGGCGCCTCGTTCGGCGCGGACGTGACACGGCGTGGTGAGGTTCAATCGCTCGTGTTCCGGATGGAGGTTGCCAGTGAACAGCATCTCCCCGGGGAAGAGCAACTGCTGCAAAAAGGGCTCGAGACGCTGGCCGGCATCATCACGCGGCCGGCCCGGGAAGGCAATGGCTTCAAGGCGGACTACTTCCGCCAGGAGACAGCCAACCTGAAGCAGACGATCGAATCGCTGGTGAATGATAAACGGCGCTGGGCGATGGTCCGCTGTACGGAGGAGATGTGCAAGGGCGAGCCCTTCGCACTCTACCGGCTTGGCCAGGTGGCGGACCTGGAGCAGATCACGTCGGAATCACTGATGGAGCACCATGCAGCCGTGATCAGCAACGCCCCTGTGGACATGTTTGTGATCGGTGATGTGGAACCGGAAGCGATTCGCGACCTTGTGCAGCGCACGATCCAATTGCCCGCATCCGGCCCGAATGGGCGGATCATGCCGCAAACCCAGGTCAAGCGGGAGCCCGGCCGTGCCACGCAGCATGTCGAGGATCGGCTCGACGTCAATCAGGGCGTCCTGGTGATCGGGCTGCGTTCCGGTATCACGGTGCGGGATCCGGAGTACTTCCCCATGCTCGTCGCCAACGGCGTACTCGGCGGCTTTCCGCACAGCAAGCTCTTCCAGGAGGTGCGGGAGAAGAACTCCCTCGCCTATTTCGCCTACTCCTCCATCGAGACGGTCAAGGGTGTCGGCTTCATGTTCGCCGGCATCGAGTTTGAGGACATGGAGCAGTGCAAGGAGATCATGCTGGAGCAACTGAAGGCTGTGCAGCAGGGCGACATCGGCGACGAGGAGTTCGAGACGACCAAGCGCACCATGATCAATGATATCCTTGGCGCTGCGGACAACCCGGGCGCCATGGCCGACCTGGCGGTCGACCGGGTCTTCTCCGGGCGAGACCTGACCATTGAAGAGCGGGTGGAGGCGTACCAGGCGGTGACCAAGGAGCAGGCAGCAGCGGCGGCCGGCAAGCTCACCCTCGACACGATCTACTTTCTGAACCGCAAGGAAGGGGGAGAGTAGCGGTGCACCAATACTACGACCCCCTGATCAAGGACACGCTCTTCACCGAGAAGCTTGAAAACGGCCTCACCGTGGCGGTCCTGCGAAAACCGGGCTACAAGGAGGCCACGGGGCGGATCGCGACGCACTATGGTTCGGTGGACAGCCGGTTCATCGACCCGCAGACGGGCGAGGAGGTGCACGTGCCCGACGGTATTGCCCACTTCCTTGAGCACAAGCTGTTCGAGGAGGAGGAGGGGAACGTCTCCGACTTCTTCTCGGAGCTGGGCGCCGAGAGCAATGCCTACACCACGTACACCCACACCGTGTACTATTTCAACACGACCGAGAATTTCGATCAGTGCTTTGAGTTGCTGCTGAAGTTTGTGCAGAACCCGCAGTTCACCGACGAGAGCGTGGCCAAGGAGCAGGGGATTATCGACCAGGAGATCCGGATGTACATGGATGACCCGGGCTGGCGTTCGAATGCCAACCTCCTGGAAGCGCTCTACGTGAATCATCCGGTGAAGATCGACATCGCCGGTACGGTTGAGTCGATCAAGCAGATCACCAAGGAGAGCCTCTACCTCTGCCACCGGACTTTTTACCACCCGGCAAACATGGTTGTGTTCGTGGTGGGTGATGTCGATCCGGCGCAGGTGGTGGCGATGACCCGGGCGAGCTTTGCCAGGCACAATTACCCCGAGCAGACCGAAATCCGGCGCATTCTGCCGGAGGAACCCGGCGAGGTGCATGAGCGCCGGCGCATGGAGAAGCTGGTCGTGAGCCAGCCGATCTTCCGGATGGGCTTCAAGGAGCAGCGGGTGGGCCTGCACGGCCAGGACCTGCTGCGGCAGGACCTGCTGACCGCAATGGTGTTGGATGCCGTGTGCGGCAGGAGTTCAGAGCTGTACACCAGCCTGTACGAAAGCGGGCTGATCGACCACCGCTTCGGTTTCGAGTACTCGCCGGAGGAATCGTACGGATACAGCTACTTTGCCGGGCCGACTCGTGACCCGGCAGAGTTGGAGGTACGGCTGCTCGCGGGCCTCCAGGATGCCGCAGAGAAAGGCATTGCCGAGGCGGACTTCGAGCGGGCGCGCAAGAAGGCAATCGGTCGCACCGTCAGCATGATGAACGACCCGGACACGGTGAGCTACGTGTTCGTGGACGGTTTCTTCAAGGAAGAGGGCCTGTTCGACTACATCCCTGTCGCGAACAGTCTGACCCTTGAGGCTGCGAATGAACGGCTGCGGACGCACTTCGACCCGCAGCGCACGGCCATCTCGATCATCTATCCGAAGTAACCGCACGGCCCGCCATCCGTGGCGGGCCTAACACTTTCCGTAAACAGGGGGCCCGCCCGTGGAGAACATATCGCATGCCGTGATTGGTTCCGCCATCGTCGGCCTGCTCCCGCCAGGGACTCACCCGGCTGTGGCCTGGGGCATTGTGGTCGGCGCCGAAATTCCTGATATTGATATCGTCATCCGCTTCTGGCGCGGGCAGCTGGGCTACCTGCGGAATCACAGGGGCCCCACGCATGGGCTGGCGGTGATGCCAGTCTGGGCAGCCGCCATCACGCTTGTGCTAGGCCTATTCTGGCGAAATGCGCCGCTTGCCCAGGTGTTTGTCTGGACCCTGCTGGGGGTCTTGTCACACTTGCTTTTTGACTTCACCAACGACTACGGCACACAAGGATTGTGGCCCTTCTCCCGCCGCTGGATCGCCATGGATCTGGTGCCCCTTTCGGATGTGTACCTGCTGGCGATCATCGGGGTTGGCTGGTTGCTTTCCGCTTTCATGCCCGCCCACCGACAACTGATCTTTGTGGGTGTCTGGCTGGTCCTGGCAGCTGAAGTCGGCTTGCGCTTTGTACTGCGGCGCAGGGCCGCCCGGTTGGTACAAGAGCGGTTCAACCTCCCCGGGGACGAGGGAGAGGCTGCTCCCAGCGGTCCGGGCTGGCGCAACGAGGGCCTGGGGATCCACCCCACGCTGTTTTCCCTGAATGCCTGGCGCTACGTGGTGCGGGCGCCCGGGGAGTACCTGGTCGGTATGGTTTGGCTGCGTGATGGGCGTGTGAGCGAACCGCATCGTGCGCGAAACAACTGGGACAAGGTTGTGCAGGCCTCCCTGCAGTCGGAGATCGTGACCGCCTTCGCCGGCTGGGTGCGTCAGCCGCGCGTGACGGTGGAGCGTAAAGCGGAAAAGTATCTGGTGCGCTGGTCGGAGATGCGCTACGAGGGCGGCGGTTTCTCGCCGTTTACGGCCTATGCGTGGCTTGACGAGTCGCTCAAGGTGCTGGACGAGGGCCTGGGGAAGCAGCGCCCGGAGGGTATGGACAGGGAAATGCTGCGGCGCAGGCTTCACCAGGAGATGGGGAGGCGCGAGCGATGAGCGCCACCCTGCTGATTTTCGACCTGGACGGCACACTGGTGACGACCCGTGCCGGGCGGGTCGCATTCAACCGCGCATTCGAGCGGCTGTTCGGGCTGCCCAACGCTGCGGCGACCGTCACCATGGCCGGGCGGACTGACCCGGCCATTTACCGCGAGCTCTGCGAACGCCACGGTCTGGACGTCGGCACCTTTCCGGTGTGGAAGGGCACGTTCCTGGAAGAGTTGACCGTGGCATTGCAGGCGGATCCGGGCCGCACCCACCCCGGCGTGCTCGAGTTGCTGACGGCCTGTAGCCAGGAGCCAGCCATGGCGCTCGCCCTGGGCACGGGCAACGTGGAGGAGGGCGCCCGCCTCAAGCTGGCCCGGCATGGGCTCAACCAGTACTTCGCGACGGGCGGTTTTGGCGGTGACGGCGAGAACCGCGATGAGGTGATCGCCCGCGCCATGCAGCGCGCCGAGCGGCACTACGGATGTGCGTTCGCCCGGGCGGTGGTGATCGGGGACACCCCGCTGGACATTCGCAGCGGCAAGGCGAACCACTGCCGAACCATCGGCGTGGCGACGGGGCCGCACCAGGCGGCAGAATTAAGCGCATGCGGCGCTGATCTGGTCATGGAAAACCTGGCAGATGCACAGCGGGTATGCGACTGGGTGCGGGCTTCTTCATACTAAAGCGGCACCGGAGTGGTTTGCCAGGGGCGCTCCGCACTTTCTATAATGAGGGCGAAGCGCATCGATTTGTAGGCGGGAGGTATCGTCCTTGCATGCCATCGAACTTGGTGACCACATTGCCGTAAGCGATGTGGTCGAAGCCGCCCGGGGCGGGGCCTCCGTTGCCATTGGCGCCGGCGCTCGTGACCGGGTGGTCGCCGCCCGCCAGATGGTTGAAGAGCTGGTGCGCACCCGCCGCCCCGTCTATGGGATTACTACGGGCTTTGGTAAGTTTAGTGATGTGATCATCTCTCCGGACCAGACCGAGCTCCTTCAGCGTAATCTCTTGATGAGCCATGCCTGCGGCGTTGGCGAACCGCTGGATGGCGAGGTGGTCCGGGCCATGATGCTCCTGCGGGCGCAGGCCCTGGCCCGGGGACATTCGGGAATCCGCCCCGAGACATTGGATCTGCTGGTGAGCATGTTGAACCGCGGCGTCCATCCCGTGGTGCCGGAGCAGGGCTCCCTGGGTGCCAGCGGCGACCTCGCCCCGCTCGCGCATATGTGCCTGCCACTGATCGGCCTGGGCGAGGCTGTGTTCCAGGGCGAGCGGCTGCCCGGGGCGGAAGCGCTGCGGCGGGCCGGCCTGACGCCGGTTGAGCTCTCCAGCAAGGAAGGGCTAGCGCTGATCAACGGCACGCAGGCGATGACCGGCATCGGGGCGCTGGCCCTGGCCGATGCGCTGATGCTGCTGAAGGTGGCGGACATCGCTGCGGCGCTAACCGCTGAGGCGCTGGGGGCGATACCCGCGGCGTGGGACGCCCGCATCCAGGCGCTGCGCATCCACCCGGGCCAGGTCGCCGCCGCAGCGAACCTGCGAATGCTGGTGCAGGGCAGCAAGCTCGTCACTGAACCGGGAGCGATTCGCACCCAGGACCCCTACACGCTGCGCTGCATTCCGCAGGTGCACGGGGCCAGCCGCACGGCCATCGCACATGTGGCCGACGTGGTGGGCTGGGAGATCAATGCCGTCACTGACAACCCGCTGCTGTTCCCGGAGGACGGCGACGTGATCTCCGGGGGTAACTTTCACGGGCAGCCCGTGGCCCTGGCCATGGACTACCTGGGCATCGCGCTGGCGGAGCTAGCCGACATTGCCGAGCGCCGCATAGAGCGGCTGGTCAACCCGGCCCTGTCCGGGCTGCCCGCATTTCTGACCAGACGCGGCGGGCTGCATTCAGGCCTCATGATCCCGCAATACACGGCGGCCTCCCTTGTCAGCGAGAACAAGATCCTCGCGCACCCGGCCTCAGTCGATTCGATCCCCTCCAGCGCCAACCAGGAGGATCACGTGAGCATGGGTACGACGGGAGCCCGCAAGGCCCGCAAGATCCTGGCTAACGTAAGCCGGGTGCTGGCGATCGAATTGATGTGTGCGGCACAGGCGCTGGAGTTCAGCGACCCGGCCGGCCTGGGTGCGGGCACCCGACCCGCCTACCAGACCATTCGGGAACTCGTGCCCCCGTTGGACGAGGACCGGGTGCTGGCGCCGGATATCGAAGCGCTGGCGGTTCTCGTCCGCAGCGGCAAGCTGGTCGCGGCGGTGGAAGCGGCGATCGGGTCGCTGGCATAAAGGAAGGGACGGGCGCCACCCGGCGTCCGTCCCTGAAAACCTAGGGATATAGCAGTTGTGTGCCGAAGAGCTGGTCACCCGGGCAGACCCCGCCCGATCCGGCGCCCTCCAGGAGGAGTACCACGCCGGCAGTCGTGAACTCGGTCACGGTGGCCCGCAGCAGATCGCCCCGGTTGAGCCGCATCGGCAGCACTTCCCCGGCCCGGATCGGACCGAAGCGCACTCGCACCGCCACACTCACTGGGTTGAACGGCACACTCTTCCCGAGTACCGCCACGACAAGCAACTCGAGCGGGCGCTTCAGGTGCCCGTGCACATTCGCAAACTCCGCACAGTATGTCTCATAGTCTGTACAGCCGCCACGCAGGAACCGACGGGTAAGCGCAGTGAGCGCCACCAGGGATTTCCATTGGCCCTGCACATACCGCCTTTGCCAGTCCGGGAACTGTCGGGACGCCACCGGTGCGGCGAGGACACTCTCCGCGAAGTGGAGCACATCGCTGGCATATGCGGACAGCGGCAGCGAGACAATGGCGGGTCCGAGCCGCTGACTGGTGAATTCGGAGAGCATCACCCGACCGTGCCGGTGCACAACGGTGAAGTCCTCCACCCGCCGCCCACGCCCGGCGATCGTACACCCATGGAAGAAGAGGAACGAGTGGTGGTCGGGATCTACATAATGGTCTTCAAATATCGTTCGCAGCAGTGCCACCGCTGATTGAAGGGCGGCGACCTCCCCGGCCCCGAAGGTCCGCTGAATCAGGTGGTCGCCCAGGCGCAAACACAGCAACCGTTCGGTTCCCCCGACCGAGGGGCCAGGCATCATAACGCCTCACCCTTTCCCCTGGATGGCGGCCCTTCCAAGTAATCTATCATTAATGATTATCAGACGAATCTCCTGCTCCTGAGCGTGGGAGTGGGGCTTCTCCGGACATTATTTTGACGCGGATGACGCGGATTCCGCGGATTTCCGGCATTCGCGGGGATATCTCAGGTAACGTCTCCAGGGCGGGACCCCTCTGTGCCAACATAGGTGAGAGACCTGGCCCCACCGAATTATCTCCGATTTAAGAGGGCGGAGAAGGGTGAGGGAATTGGACGAGGACCAGCAGGACGACAAGCGACAGGGTGAAGCGCAAAGCAGCACCAGCAATGGTGGCGGTGGCGAGGCTCGTGGGCCGCTGCGCATGCGGATCACCGCTCCGGATCCGGAGCTGCGCGAGCGGCCGGTGCGCAGGCTGTTCACGGCAGATTCACAGGATCCTGAGTTGGCGGCCAAACAGCTCGCTGAGAAAGACCGGGAGATCCGGCGGCTGCGGGAGCGGCTGGCCAAAGCCGAGACCATCATTGAGGTGCAAAAAAAAATTTCCGAGATCCTCTCGATCCCACTGAATCCGCCAAGCAACGTCGACAACGACTGATTCAGGAAGCCGAGCGTTTATCGCCCGAGATTGGCGTGGTTGCGGCATGCACGGCGCTGGGCGTGCCAAGGGCGAGCCTGTATCGCTCCCGGCAGCCCAAGGTACCGCCCCAGCGGCCCACGCCAGCCCGAGCGCTGTCAGGGGCTGAGAAGCAGGCGGTGTTGGATGTACTGCATTCGCCGCGCTTTGGGGATCTCGCAGCGCCACAAGTATATGCAATCCTGCTGGATGACGGGATCTACCTGTGCTCGCTACGCACCATGTATCGCATCCTCGCGGAACATGACGAGGTCCGGGAGCGCCGCAATCAGTTGCGCCATCCGGTCTACGCCAAGCCGGAGTTGCTGGCCACTGCGCCTAACCAGGTCTGGTCCTGGGACATCACAAGGCTGAAGGGGCCCGGGAAGTGGCAGTACTTTCACTTGTACGTCGTGATGGATATTTTCAGTC
>JAQBPS010000784.1 GCA_028287415.1 Bacillota bacterium
GATGCGATCGCCATTCCGTCAGACGCCTGGATGCTCCGCCACATGCTCCTTCCCGACCGCGGCCCGGGGCTGGTCGCACTGCGGGGCACTGAAACCACCGTCGAGATTGACCAGCAATACGAATAGATGCCCCAATGGCAGAAGCCCCCGTGGCGGCCAAGACGCCACGGGGGCTGACGGGGAAACCCCATGCGGGGGAGAGTGTGAGAGGGGGCAAGCTCAAAACGCCCCGCACATTGCACTTACGCGTGCGGGGGGTTTTGTGCGCAGTCACGTGCGCTCTGACCCCCTCTCACTTAAACAAACCCCTCGGTGGGGGGCGCTCGTCTTATTGGGTGAACCGCAGTTTTACGCTTCCGCCACCGCCGCCTTGAGGGCCTCCACGGTGATGCCACGGTGCGAGGTGTTCCAGACCCCGTGGCCATCCTTGATCAGCATGCTCTGGGGGCTTTCGTGGTTCACACCGACCCGCTCGGCGAGCGCCAGGGAGACCGGGCGCTCCTCGATCACCCGCACGAAAGCCAGGGTGACCTTCTCGGCTTCAGGCTCGGCCAGGAACTGCTCCCACTCACGGTGGGCACGGGCAGAGACCGGTCAGGTGGTCGAGTGCTTGAACAGCAGCACCGGGCGCTCGGCGGAATCGGCGAGCACGGCGTCGAGATCGGCCAGGGATAACAGGTGCCTGACGTCTGGCATGAACAGGACCTCCTTCAAACGAGTAGACTCTCCTCTATGTGACGTCCTACATACAGCCCTGGATACCCGGCGGCAGCCATCACCGCTGCCAGTTCTTGTCCGGCACTGGCGATCGTATGCTATGCAGGAGAATACTTCCATCTCGTGGTAATACTTACTGCAGGTTGTGACTTTCCCCCGGCCGCAGGAAAGGAGTCGTTTCCGTGAAGCTGCGCCCCTGCCTTCTGCTGCTCAGTTTCCTGCTGGCTGCCAGCCTGCTCACCGGGTGCGGCCTGTTCGCGAGCAATCCGCCCGCGGTCGGCGCTGTCACCCTGACGGACAAAGTGGATGCGAGCACCAAGGCGCCGCTGACATCCCTGACCAAGTTCCCGAAAGAGTCGAAGCTCATGTACGTCTCCGCCCGGGTGGAGAACGCCCGCAAGGGCACCAGGGTGGAAGCCCGCTGGTACTATGACAAGGAAGGCAATGGCCAGTATGGTGTGGTGGACACCGCCACCGTCACCTTTGACGTGCAGGGCGACCGTTATGTCGCCTTCAGCCTGGCCGCGGCAACCACTTTCCCCACCGGCAAGTACAAGGTTGAAATCTACCTGGATGACAAGCTGGCCAAGGAGCAACCCTTCACCGCAGACTAGCCGGCTGCGGGCCCAGCCCGCCCCCGGAATCACAGGCGCCGGACCCCGCCCCCAGGCGGAGCCCGGCGCCTTTCGCTGTTAGACCTGAACCGCCCCTCGCAGCATAATCAGCCAGTCTCCCTGACTGTCGCTGGTGCGGTCCACCGCGCGGAAGCCCACGTGGCTGTACAGCCGCACCGCCGGGGTGGTATCGGGCCGCACCTCCCGGCGCACCGGGTGAGCGCCGAGCCGGTCCAGCCGTCCCAGCGCGAGCTTGCACAGCTCCCCGGCAATGTGCCGCCCCTGGTGCTGGGGATGCACGGCGACCGACAGGATGCGCGCATCCGCCTTCACCTTGGGCTTTATGCTACTTCGCCAGAAGTCCATCTGGTTCGCGACCAGCGCCCGCACCGGCGCCCAGCCAATCCCATAGTGACCCGACATCCACCCCCACAGCCAGCGGAAAATGAATCCGTCGAATACGGCCGTCGGGACGAGTCGGGAGGTTTGTGCCGGTGCGAAGATATACCCGGCAATCCGGCCCTGACCTTCATCAGCGACGAAAAATGCGTCGGGCTCGGCCTCCAGGCAGAGTTCGAAGGGCTGGGCCACCACGCGGGGGTCGGGTGGTTGGTCAAAGTAGTGGTCGATGCTCTCGGGAAAGGCGGCGGTAAATACCTGGGCCACGCCTTCCATATCCGCCTGCGTAGCTTGTCGATAATTATAGGTCAAAGTGTTCTACCTCCCATCCAGGGAGATCGCCCGCCACGCGCTGCGGTCGATCAGAGCGGGACCGACATGGCTCTCTACGGCGACCATGATCGAGTCACGGGCGCCCAGGGCTTCAAGTGGTATGCTGAAGCGGATCCAGGAGCCCTGTATGTCGGCGGTGCGCTGCCAGGCGCTGTTGCCGGCCGGCGCCGGCTCGATGCGAATGGCGCCCCGCGCGGGGACGACCGCGTGCACCATCTGGCCCCACCCCTCGCCAGTCTTGAAACCGCGCGCATAGAAATGAATCTCTACGGGGGGCCACGGTGACGATGCCATGTGCGCGGCAAGGTACAGGGTATCACCCTGCCGGGCGGCATAGACACCGAGCAGATCGGCGCCACGCTCCATCTCCCGTGCGACGGTGTCAGCCCGCGGGTCGCTGATCACTTGCTGCCAGCTCTGATCGGGCCACGGTGGGAGCAGCAGCGCTGCGGGCACCGGGTGAGGCGGTGCCGCTGTGAGCACGACCCGGTCCATCGTACCGAACAGCTCGTTTTTGCGCACGAAGCTCTGCATGTACCGACGCAGTATGGTGTACTGCGTGTGGTAGGCCTGGATGGCCTCCCCCTTGTGCTGCACCTGTTCTGGTGTCAACGCCAGCGTATGCCACTGGGTCATGCCGTCGGCCATCTTTGCCGGCGGCAACAGGGCATCCTGCGGGCGGAACCCCTTGGGCGCCGGCCAGTCGCCACGGTGGACCAGGTAGAGCCACTCCGCCGGTGGCTGCCACGTCGGATCGGTCCGGCGCAGCTCCTCCAGTGCGGCGGTGACCAGCACCGAGAGCCCCCAGTGGTCCACGTGCGCCTCGTTCGGGTGCGGGTAGACGATCACACCCGGACGAACCTCGCGCATGATCGCCTCCAGCTCCGCCACCAATGCGTGACCGGCAAAGGGCGAGCCCGGGGTGCGGGCCTCCGCATAAGGAACACGCGAAACGCCAGTGGTGGGGCTGGAACAGGGATTGCTTTCACTCCAGCAGTCTTGCCAGAGCCGATTCAGCCCCTGATCCGGATAGCCGAGAAAGGTGAGGTGGTCCGGCGGCAGCCCGAGCGCCACCAGGGCCGACCGGCTCTCGCTCAGCCGGGTTCGGCCGAAAGCGAGCATTTCCGGTGCGTGCACGCCCACCCGCCGGTAGTGTGCCTCCGCAGCCAGCCTGAAAGCGTCGCCGCCGGTCACCAGCACGACCCGCGGGTTCTCACCGCGAGCCTGGAACTGCTGGAGCAGGCCGCCCGCCGCCAGCGATTCATCATCGCTGTGTGGGGCCAGGACAAGCACGGGGCCTGCATGGGCAGGCAATGCGGTGATGGGGCCAAGGCGGGGCGCCGGCGGGAAGAAATAGCCCCATAAAGACCAGGCCATCAGCACCAGAACGATCCACACGAATGTCCGCCGCAGGCGCCTGCGAAAATGCGGCGGCTGCTTCAGTTGGTCCGGATCGGTCAGGTGGAGGTGCTGGTTGAACTGAAGCCTACGTCTCGTGTCAATCACCCCCTGCTTGTGCCTACACGGGAATACATTGTACCTTATTCGCCGTGGTGTCAAACCCCTTTCTCCCCGGGCCGGCGCTATGCACCCAGAAGCGCGAGCGTGGCCCCGTGCAGAATCGCGAGCCCCTGGGGCAGCGCGTCTTCGTCCACCGTAAACCTGGGATGGTGGTGTGCGGCAGTGATCCCCTTCGCCGCGTTGCCCGCGCCCAGCCAGAGGTAGGCGCCCGGCTTCACCTGGGTGTAGTACGAGAAATCCTCCCCGCCCATCATCGGTTCCTGCCCGTGCACATGCTCTGCTCCCAGCACTGCACGGGCGGCAGCCGCCAGTACCGCACTCTCGGACGGGTGGTTCACCAGTGCGGGGTAGCCCTTGCGGTAGTCGAACTGATAGGTGGCGCCGGCAGCCTGGCAGTTGCCGGCAATGATCCGCTCCAGCTCGACCATCACCGTGGCCTGCACCGCAGGATCGAACGTGCGGACAGTGCCGGTAAAGGTCGCCTCATTGGCGATCACGTTCGGGGCGGCGCCGGCATGGAATGCGCCGACCGTCACGACCGCTGCCTTCGTGGGAGCGATGCGCCGGCTCACAATGGCCTGGAGGGCGGCGACTGTTTCTGCGGCCACCAGCAGGGCGTCGACGGTGGTGTGCGGCATGGCGCCGTGGCCGCCGCGGCCGTGGATGGTACAGGTAAAGCGATCGCTGTTGGCGCTGACTGGTCCCGCAGAGATGTAGGCATTGCCCACCGGCTGGTCGGACATCAGGTGGAGGCCGATCACATGATCGACATCATCCAGAACACCCGCCTTGACCAGCCCGATGGCGCCGCCGGGCGGCTGCTCCTCGGCCGCCTGAAAGAGCAGCTTCACCCGGCCGGGGAAGTCCCGGTTGGCAGAGAGGAGCTGCGCCAGGCCCAGCAGATTCGCCGTGTGTCCGTCATGGCCGCAGGCATGCATGACGCCTGGTTGGGTGGAGCGAAACGCGAAGTCGTTCTGCTCGTCGATCGGCAGTGCGTCGAAATCCGCCCGGACGGCCACCGTGAGGCCGGGGCGGTTGCCCTCGATCACGCCGACCACGGAGGTGTCGGCCGGCAGGGTGAAGGGAATGCCCCACTCCGTCAGCCGGGCCTGGATAAACCGGGAGGTCGCGAATTCCTGAAAGCTCAGCTCGGGGTTCGCATGCAGGTGGCGGCGCCACGCGACCAGCTGCTCGGCCAGCTGCTGGGTGACGGGACTCTGCTGGATGGTCATGAGAATGTCTCCCTCTCTATGATGAAACTGCGTCTGATCCAGTCGGAAAGCGGCCAGGGCGAGTGCGTGCACGCCGGCGGCCCAGTGCGCGAGATCGGCCCACTCCTCGGGACAGCGGCTGCGCTCGGCCCGACAGGCAATGAAGAACATACCCGCCGGTGCGATGGTGTCCTGCTGATTCGTGTCGTGGCCGGCGCCGCTCACCAGGCGCAATCGCCTCAAGGCCCAGCACCAGCTCGGCCGCGGCCGCCAGCGCGTCACGGCGCAGGTCCATGGGTGCGGTGCCGGCG
>JAQBPS010000789.1 GCA_028287415.1 Bacillota bacterium
CTGGCCCACCCCGGCGTTGCAGGTGAAGTTCCTCCAGGCGCAGCCGACTGCAGCGGTGCTATAACTGCCGCCAGCGCCAGCGACATTTGGACTCGCAGGTGTTACAATGAAGTGGATACCGGCAGTCATCGAAAAACATCCGGCTATTTTTGTGGTCAACGTGGCAGAATATCTCAGCAGCCTGGAGCGTATTGCCAACGGGCCTGAATGATTTGTGCTGCCAGGCCACGGTGAACTGGTCGACCGGCAGGCGGGGGAGGGGGAACCCCTCCCGAAAGATCTTCGCAGCCAACAGATCTGCCATGGGTCGCCAACCGCCTTTCCGCGGCTTTTCGGGAAGGACGGCGGCTACTTTTCAATTGACATCATGCGACTATTCGATTACGGTTCTGTTACAACTGTCCGTTGGACACGACCAGCGGCAGGAATTTTCTTGGACAGGTGCAATAGATTTAAAACAGTTCAGGGGTGGCCTCTAAGGTGGTGAACACACGATGAAGTTGGATCGCTTGGGTGATATCACATCTGAACTTTCTGCCAATCTGGTGAAATCGATTGTCCTTCCCGGTGGGTTCCTGGAGTGGCTCTCCAAGCCGCTGGCGGAGCGCCTGCGCGACTTCAAGTCGGGCGCTTCCGGAGCCAGGTCCGGCGAGGCGGCGGATCCCGTCCGCATCGTTGTGCCGGCTGGGCCGCTAGTCCTGATCGGAGGCACACCTGCCCCCGATGAAGCCATTGTGGCGATGATCCATCTGGCCGGGGGACGCGCCGCCAAGCTGGCCGTAGTCCCCGTGGCTACGCAGGAGCACGCCCGGGCGGCTGAAGAAGCGGTGCGCTATTTTGCCCGCTTCGGTATGCGGAATATCCAGGTATTGGACCTGACCACCAGAGAGCGGGCCGAGAGCCCGGAGTGGTGTGCTGACCTGGCAGAGTGCGATGCCGTGTTCCTGTGCGGAGAAACGGCCGCAATCGGCCTGGCGGTGCTGCGTGGTTCGGCCTGTGCGCGGACCCTCCAGCAAATGATGGCTGCTGGCAAGCCGGTAGCCGGCATGGGCGGCGGTGCAGCCATTCTGTCCGATCGGCTTGTGATCGAGCAGGACGGCCACGAGGTGCTTACGGCCGGTCTCGGGCTGGCACCGTCCCTGGTGATTGACGCGTATTTTACGCAGGAGTCGCGGTTTGGGCACCTGGTCAAGGCGCTCAACAAGGAAGGCGCAACGAGCCTCATGGGCGTCGGGCTGGACGCGGGCGCATCGGTCGTGATCAAGGACGGCGAGGCCAAGGTCCTGGGCGAGAGCAGCGTCACGTTCCTGGACGCCCGGGAGAGCACGCCGGCAAGCGATCAGGCAAACTACCCGCCGGGTGCCATGTGTGGGTTGAAGGTACACGTGTTAATGGACGGTTTCGGTATGAACTTGCGGACACGGAAGCCGGTAGGGCCGCCTGTCGCCCAGGCTGTTAATGAGCGGTAGCGATAATCAGTAGCGGTAGTTTAGAGAAACCCGGCCATGTGCCGGGTTCTTTATTTTCTCGCCCCCTCTTCTAGACTACATAATACATATTATCGGACGTTGTTTGTGCGTCGGATCGGGAGCAATTTGGGTGGTATACAGGGCATCTTCTCCTGCTGCTGGTGAGCCACGGCGGTGCAGTTTGTCTGGTTCCAGTTGCGCCCAGTGGCTTGGGTTTGGTGAGTTCAGCAATCGGCGCCTGAGGGCTCGGTGCTGAGTACACCGGAGCGGCCATGACCGCCTGTCTTTGTTCTCAGCCATGGGTGTCGCCAAATCACTAGCGGCCACCGAACCACGTGATGACGAAGACACTGCTGAGACCACTACGAGCATCAATCCCTTCCGCCGAAAGACGAGCCCCAACTGGCGTTTCGATTCACTGACCGATTGGGCAGCCCATAGGATTCGGTTTGTCCGGTAGTAACGGTCTGGTATTCGTGGACCGCCTGCCTACCCGGCTAACGCCCGCTTCGGCGGGTCTTTTTATATTGACGCTGATGAAGCTGATTTTCGGCACCCGGGCGCGGATTACTTCGGGTAGCGCCTCAAGGACAGGACTCAGGTGTTTAAATATATATAAACACCTGAGTCCCGCCCTTCAGACGGTCGCCGTAACTAATCGGTGCTACTGCCGGAAATCTGCGTAATCAGCAAATCCGCGTCAATATAAAAACCCAACTCCCACCCTCAACCGCACACATCCCCACCCCACCAGCACATGTGTTCGTTAAATGGTATTTTATTGCACAGATGGACAAAGTTACCTTCATTATGTAAACTAAAACCAGATGCTCCCCCTTCCCCTATCCAACAGCGTCAGGAGGGTTGCCAAGGTGCTGCAAGACGAAAGCCCCGCCCTGATCCGTGAGTTCCTCCAGGACCTCCAATTACGTAAACACATCACGCCCCGCACCGTGGACGCCTACCGCTACGACCTGCGCATCTTCTACTGCTTCCTGTCCGCCCGCAGCATTATGTCACCTACCGGTCCCCCCTCCGGCTGGACCGGCGTCACGCTCGACCACCTGCGCACGGTCACCTACCCCCTGATCCGGGACTTTCTCATCCAGTTCGAGAGCCCGGTCTCCAGCCGGCACCAGCAGCGCAAGGCCGCCGTCCTCCGCTCCTACTTCCGGTACCTGGTCGAGATCCGGGAGGTGCTCGACCGCAATCCGACCGTGCGGATCCATGTGGGGCTAGACCGCCAGCAGGTCCGCACGGACCTCCAGCGGGTCAAGGCGCTCGATGAACGCCAGGTCAGCCTCTTCCTGGAGAACGTCCGCACCGGCATCCACCTGCCCACTGAGCGGGCAAAGCAGTACCATGCCCGGGTACAGCAGCGTAACTGGGCGATCGCCGTCCTCTTCCTGACCTCCGGCATGCGCCTGAGCGAGCTGGCCGGCATCTCCCTGGGCGACCTCGACCTCCTGAGAGCTCAGGTGCGCGTCCGGCGCAAGGGCGGCTTTGAGGACTGGATCCCCTTGCATGCTGAGGCCCGGCAGGCCCTTGAGGCCTACCTGACCGGTGGGGAGCGGCCGGCCCCGGCAGGCGCTCCCCCGCTCAAAGAAGCGCCGCTCTTTGTGGCCACCACCACCCGCCGGCGGTTGACGCCCCGCCAGATCGAGAACCTGATCAAGCGCTATGCGGCCACCGCCGATCCCCAGATGCAGTTCGTCAGCCCCCACAAGCTCAGGCACACCTTCGCCCAGCGCATCTACGACGCGACCGGCGACCTGTACCTGACAGCGGTCAGCCTGGCCCATCAGAGCGTCGAGAGCGCCCGCATCTACGCCAAGGTGACGGAAGAACAGCGCTCCTGGGCGATCAACCGCCTGACCATGATTCCGCCGGTGGAGGCATAGCAAAACAGAAGCCCCCGTGACGGCCATGACGTCACGGGGGTTGCCTACATAAAAAATGCCGACTCACATGCGACGTGCAGGTGCGCAACCGCCTCCAGCCGCGGGCCGAAGGCGATCCTGCGGGTCCGAAACTGCGGCTCCTGAATCGGCTTCCGGCAACCGGTGCACATCAGCTTGCCCGCCATGCGCAGCTCCTCAGCCTTCAGCCGGATTTCGTCCTCGGTCGGGTTGACCAGGACCGGTCGCTTCGCCTGGATCGCCGCCGCCAAGATCTCTTCGATCCGCTCCGTCACGCCCGCACCCCCGTGATTGTGTTCCATCACAAGGTACGCGACACGGGGTTATGTTATGCTCGCCGCCCTAGCGGAACCCCTCACGCAGGAGCGGGATCAGATGGCTCATGGCGGGGACTACCAGGTCCGCATCGTCAGGCTCTCCGACCCCGTGCGGGTCGATGAAGACTGTCTGGCAGCCCATGGTCCGGGCCGGGAGGATCTCGTTGACCAGGTTGTCGCCGACCGAGAGAATGGCCGCCAGCGGCACGTTGTGCTCCTTCGCAACCTCAGCGAAGATCGCCTTGAGGCCCATCGGCTTGTTGCTGCGGAAGAACATGCGGTCGAAGGCGCCGAGCAGGCCGACCTTCGCCAGGATCGCCTCGCTGTCGGGCTGCGGGCTGTTGGTCGCCAGCACCTGGACCACCTT
>JAQBPS010000798.1 GCA_028287415.1 Bacillota bacterium
CCTGGACGCGGACCATGTCAAGGCGATGCAGGAACGGGGGCTCACCCTGAAGGGCAAGGCGGACTTTTCGGCGCCCGTCAAAGCCTGCCTCCCGCAGGAACTGAGCGGGCCGCTCGGTGTGGTCTTCCTCTGTGTCAAGGCGATGCACACCGAGAGTGCCATGGCGACGATCGCCCCGCTCTTGGCGGAGGACGGCTATGTCCTCTCCCTGCAAAATGGGTTGGAAGAGCCGAAGATTGCGGCTGTTGTCGGCAAGGCGCGCACCGTTGGTGCATTCATCAACTTCACAGCTGACTATGATGCCCCGGGCGAGATCATGTACGGCGGTCCAGCTGCGTTCGTGATCGGCGAACTGGACGGGTCGGTGACTCCCCGCCTGCGCGAGTTGGCTGGGGCGCTCGAGGTGATTCAGCCGATCGAACTGAGTGATAATGTGCAGGGCTACTTGTGGGGCAAGCTCTCGCTGGCCTCACCCCTGTTCGCAACGGCTTGTGTTGACGCCGATGTCGCTGACATGCTGGCCAACCCGCGCTACCAGGAGCTCTTTGCGGACTGCTCTGCGGAGGTGGTTGCGGTCGCCCGGGCGGCAGGCGTGCGCTGCGTCGGCTTCGACGGCTATGACCCAACCGTCATGCAGTTCGCTGAGCCGCGTAACTGGGACGGAATTCGTGCGTCGTGGCTCCAATACAAGGAGTACTGGGACACAAGCCTCAAGAAACGGACGGGGATCTGGCGCGACCTGGTGGTGCGCAGGCGCAAGACTGAGGTGGAGTGGCAGATTACACCTGTGATCGAGGTCGGCGCCAGCCTGGGCCATCAGGTGCCGCTCAACCGTGCAATCCGCGAGCTGATACGGGAGATTGAGAACGGCACCCGGGCGATGGGCTGGAACAACCTTGCGGAGCTCCAGGCGCTGAACGCCCGCTGAGGTGTGCCCCAGCCAGGACCATAGAAAAGCCCCGGCATTAGCCGTAACAGGCTCGTGCCGGGGCTGCCGTTATTTAAGGCTGGGAAGCGACTCGGCTACCTTCAGCAGTTCGTCCAGGGGCATGTCGGTGCCCATAAGCGAGCCAGTGCCGTAGTCGTGCGCCCAGAACAGAATCCAGTCCGGCCTCAAGTAGGTAGCCATGGCCGATTGGCCTTTCAGAGTGACCTGCTTGCGCTCCATCTTCGCGGCGTGGTCGTTGGTGAAGATCGTAATAGGGCTCACCTTCCCCGACCGAATGCGCTCCAGTTCCTTCTGTGCCATCGGCTCGATGCGCCGGTCGATGTCGTAATGCAGGGAGCCCTTCTCCGTCTTCCAACTCACACCGAACCCCCGCAGTTCCAACTGGTCGGGGTGCCCCAACTTGTACTGCTCCACCTTGATCACGCGTGCCTCGTCGGTTGGGGGCAAGTACGCGGGAAGGGGCAAGTCCGGCTCGCTCTGCTTCAGATCGGATAGGCGAATGCCGGTATACACGCGCCTGGGGAATGCCCCTTGCTCTTCCGTCGTGACTGATTGCCCGGGCTGAAAGTTGGTGATATCGACGAAAGGGGCCGGAAGCTTCGTGTCGTCCGTGATGACAAGCCTGATCGTATGCTGCATGAGGAACTCCCCGGCGGCGTCTACGATGTTGCCGCCCACGGGGGTCAGGCTGAAGATCACCAGCGCAACAGCGGCAGCGGCGACCACGAGCCAACGGGACCGGCGCTTGCTGGTGCGACGTGCGGTGAGGCCCGGCGGGAACAGGTCAGCGGGGACGGGACTGGCGTCCAGCACCCGATGCAGTTCATGCGACAAGATCTGCTCGTTCATGTCAGAACCTCCTCGGCAGAAGGTTAATGATGCGGGTCGTCCAGGGAGACGGGCGCTCCCCCGCGGTCAGCCGCTCCTTCAAGCGATGCCTGGCGCTGTGGAGGCGGGACTTCACCGTGCCGGCCGGCACACCCAACGTCTCGGCGATCTCCGTGTCGGTCAGCGCGGCAGTTCCGCCAGGAGGACGGGCTGCCGCCGGCGCCGACCCGCCAGCCGCCGGGCCTCGTTCACCAGCAGCCGGGTGAACCAGGCCTTGAAATTGGTGTCCGGGCGGAGCGGCTTGAGGCCGCGATGCGCCCGCAGCAACGCCTCCTGCACGGCGTCGCGGGCCAGCTCACGGTCCAGCACAATCCCGATGGCGATCCGGTAGCTACTGCTGAGGTAAGGCTCTACCAGTTCACGGAAGGCGCCTTCATCTCCGGTGCGTGCGGCATCCAGCAGCGAAGAACTTGCCACGGGTGGGCTCCCTTTCTCGGGTCGAATCTGAGCGGTCGCGACCGACTCATTCAGCATAACCCGCCGTATCGCAAAACGGTTCGCGCAATATCGTGCAAATTTAGTTGTGAAGGGTTTCGTCTTGCCCCGCGTCTTGTAGTAGACTGGCAATTACAAGACTGGATCAGCAGGAGATGGCATCCCATGAGCAACCTGGCTCCCGCCGCCGTCAAGGCGGACCGCGCCGAGTCCCATTTCCGCCTCCGGGCCGCATTCCTCGCCATGTTCTTCGTGTTCCTCAACTTCCTGGGGGTCGCCTGGGACATTCAGTGGCACGGCGATGTGGGCCCCGACACCTTCTGGACCCTGCCGCACATCTTCTTTTACGGCGGCACCGCCTTCGCCGGCCTGATCTGCCTGTATGTGGTGCTGATCACCACCGCCCAGTACCGCAAGGGCGTCGCAGGCGTGAATGACGAGACGACCACCCCCTGGCTCGGCCTCTTCCGGGCGCCCATGGGCTTCGTGATCACCGGCCTGGGGTCGCTCACCTTCCTGATCAGCGGCATCTACGACCAGTGGTGGCACAGCATCTGGGGGTTCGACGTCACCCTCGTGTCACCGCCCCACATCGGCCTCCTGTCCGCCGGCCTGATCAACGCCGTCGGCACGGTCTACATGTTCGCGTCCGAAGGTAGCCGGGCCACGAAGCGCGGCGAGACCGGCCTGTTGCGCCCCGCCACCATCGGCCTGTCCATGGCACTGGCCGCGCTGCTCGCCGAGGTGAGCCACTTCCTGGTGATCGCCATCGATAACATCCGTTACATCGGCCCCATCGAGTTCTATTCACTGCTGGTGACGATGCTCTTCGGCCTGGCCCTGCTGGGTGGTGTCGCGTATCTGCGCCGCCCCGGCATTGCCACGCTGACCGCCTTGTGGTTCACCATCGTGCGGGTGATCGCCCTTTATGGCACTCCCTGGGCGACGACTGCCTACGCGTCCGCCCTCAATCTGCCCTTCCGGGAGAATGCACACCGGGTGGCGATTGTTGCCGTGGCCATGCCGGCACTGCTGATTGTCCCGGCGCTGATCCTGGATCTGCTGACGGCACTGGCGCCCCGTCTCGGCCTGCGCCCGCGGGTCGCCGCCCCCCTCGCACTGGTGTTCGCCATGGTCGTGAATTTCCTGGTGGACCGCCGCCTGGAGGTCGTCACCCGTCTCCTGTGGCCGGTGCAGATGCAGCCCCATATGCTCACGGACCTGGCCGCACACACCATGCCCACGCTGCTGGGCATCGTCGTCGCTGGCATCATCATGGGCTGGGGCGCCTGGAACTTCGGCGTCACGCTCCGCTACACCGATAAATAGGGGGGACCTGTCCATGCTGCGCAAGCTTGCGCCCACGCTCTTTGCGCTGATGCTCCTGGTGGCGGTCCCTTCGGCCGCCCTGGCCCACAACAGCCCCGGTTGGACCATGGTGCATACCGAGAAGGTCCAGGCCGGCCCCTACACGCTCTACATCGAGAACAACGAGTGGCCCGTGCTGGCCCAGAAGGCCACGCCGTACCATGTGGAGGCCGACGGCGGCATTGCCAACCTGACGGTCAAGTACCGCTGGGTGCCAGGGCCCGCTATTACTGCCAAGCCTGTGACCGGCCAGCTACACACGGATCCCGGCGTCAAGGACGCATTCTACCTGCTGCGCTCCGGCGTGCCGGTGGCGGGTGCCTGGCACTGGGAGTTCGAGGTGGACGGGCCGAAGGGACACGCCACGGGTCGCAGCGAGGACTTCATGGCTGGCCCGCCGCCCGCGTTTCCGATGTGGCTGGGCTGGCTCGTGGGATTCTACCCGGTCTACGGGCTGATCTGGTTCATTTTCCGGGAAGGCGCACGCCGGCGCCGGGCCATGCGGCTGGATGAGGGGGCCCGGGCGTAGCCGAGCGGACACAATCTGTTGATCTGGTGTTCACAAATCGTTCAGCTTTACAGGGCAACATGAGAGGGGGGCTGATCCCCCGGCTTATGGTTGCCTTGTAATCTTATGTAATGGAGCGATTTGGTGGAGCAAAAGAAGATCGTCCCGGAGCTGTTCGTGATCCGTGCCATTGCCTGCCTGTGCGTCGTGCTGCTGCACGCGAACGGCATGCTTTTACAATATGACGCGACGCTCACGCCGACAGCGGCGAAATGGCTCACGATCCTCAGCGCCCTGCTGCTGTTCAGCACCCCTGCCTTTGCGTTCATGTCGGCCTTCTTAC
>JAQBPS010000807.1 GCA_028287415.1 Bacillota bacterium
GTTGCTGCGGGCGCCGGACAATCCGAACGAGCCGGGCGCGTACATCAGCCGGGCTGAGGAGCTGGCGCAGCAGAAGGTGGCGGAACTGCGCCTCCTGTACGATCCGGCACCCGTTCATGTCTCAGCCGTTCATATCTAAGGAGGTCCCACCTGTGGCGTTCTCCCGCATCGCCGTGATCTACAACCCGAACGCCGGGCGCACGCGGGAGCGGCAAGCCGCCGTTGATCGCTTTGCCTACCTGCTCCGGGAGGCGGGGCGCAGCGTTGACGTCTGCCCTACTGAGCAGCCGCTGCACGCGACGGCGCTGGCCCGCCGCGCCGTGGCCAGCGGCTGCGACCTGGTTGTGGCGCATGGCGGGGACGGCACCATGAACGAGGTGCTCCAGGCGGTTGTCGGAACGCCCGTGACCCTCGGGGTTTGGCCGGGCGGCACCGCGAATGTGCTCGCCGCGGAGATCGGCTTTCCGGAGCGGGTGGATGAGGTAGTGCAGCGGATTGTGACCGGCCGGGCGATCGCAGCTACGGTCGGCAAGGCGAACGAGCGGCATTTTCTCCTGATGGCCGGCATCGGGCTGGACGCTGGCGTGGTCGCAGGGGTCGATCCGGAGCTGAAGCGGCGGCTGGGCAAGGGCGCCTTCGGCGTTGCGGCGCTTCAGTATATTTACCGGTGGGACCTCGCACCATTTCGCATCACCCTGCCCGATGGCGAGGAGTTCGAGGCCCGTTTCCTCGTGGCCGGCAACGCCGGTGCGTACGGCGGTGGCTTCCGCCTTACGCCGGAGGCGGGTTTGACCGATCCGTGCCTCGACCTGTGCATCTTTTCGGCGGAGGCCCGGTTCGACTATCTGCGGGCTGCCGCGGCCGCCGTGGTCGGGGCGCACCGCAAGCTGCCGGGCGTCACTTACCGGAAAGTGCAGCGCGCCCGGGTCACCGGCGAGTTCCCGATCCCGGTCCACCTGGACGGCGAGGTGGCCGGGCATCTGCCCCTCACCCTCGAGGCGGTGCCCGCCGCTGTTCAGCTGCTGGTGTGAGCATTGACAGCGTCCGGGCGCTGCGGTAAAATTCGATGTTAAAGGCGATGAAGGGGAAAAGTACCTGCACCAGCACCCTGTCAGAGAGCCCGCCAATTGGTGAAAGGTGGGCAAGGGAGCGGCAGCGAACGCACACCCCCGAGCCGCGTGGCTGATCGGCCCAGCTATGGGCCGCCAGGTCCCGACGGGATCTCCCGCCGTTACCAGAGGGAGGTGGGCTTAGGCACGTCCTGGCCCTCGCTAAAGTGGGAGCTCGCCGCGGTTTTGTACTGCAGTAAGCTTCAACGTGGGTGGCACCGCGAGCAAAGCGCTCGTCCCATGACAGGGACGGGTGTTTTTTATTTTGCTTTAAGGAGGGCTTGCGCATGGCAATCCAGTCGCCGAAGGGGTTCAACGATATCCTTCCGGGCGAGCAGTTCGGCTGGAAGGACAGCTACCGGTGGCAGAAGCTGGAGGAGGTCTTCCGCCAGGTCGCGCATCAGTACGGCTACCAGGAGTTCCGCCCCCCGATGGTGGAGTACCTCGAACTGTTCGTGCACGGGGTCGGCGCCACCACGGATGTGGTGACCAAAGAGATGTTCAACATCGTGCCCCGGGGGGATGATCCAGACCCCCGCCGGATGGCCATGCGGCCCGAGTTCACTGCCGGCCTGGTGCGCATGTATCTGGAGAACGGCGTGCCCAACCAGCCGCAGCCGACCAAACTGTATGCCTACGGCCCGGCCTTCCGGTATGAGAACGTCCAGAAGGGTCGTTTCCGCCAGCTACACCAGATTGATGTCGAGGTGTTCGGCAGCCAGGACCCCGCCGTGGACGCCGAGGTGATCTACCTCGGGCTCGACCTGGTGGGCCGCCTGGGGCTAACCGGCCTGAAGGTGAACATCAACTCGATCGGCTGCCCTGTCTGCCGGCCGCGGTACCGCGAGGCGCTCCAGGCGCACTTCCGGCCCCACCTGGCGGAGTTGTGCGAGGACTGCAACACCCGTGTCGACAAGAATCCACTCCGCCTGCTGGACTGCAAGCGGGATGCCCGGCATCCCGCCCAGAAGACGGCCCCGGTCGGGCTCGACTATCTGTGCGATGAGTGCAAGGCCCACTGGGAGGGCTTGCAGGAGAACCTGAAGGCGCTCGGGGTCGACTATGTGATCGATACCCGCATCGTCCGGGGGCTGGACTACTACACAAAGACGGTCTTCGAGGTGATGCACCCCAAGCTCGGCGCCCAGTCCACCCTCTGGGGCGGCGGCCGCTACGACGGCCTGATCGAGACCGTGGGCGGCAAGCCGACCCCCGGAGTCGGCTTCGGGATGGGTATGGACCGGGTGCTGATGGTGCTCGAGGAGACTGGCCTGCTGGAAGCCTTCCAGGAGCGGCCGCGGCTGGATGTCTTCATCGCCACGACGGGTGACAGCGTCCGGGCTGAGGGCCTCAAGCTGCTCTACGAGCTGCGCCGGGCCGGCGTTGCTGCCGACATTGACTACCTCGGGCGGTCGCTCAAGGCGCAGATGAAGTATGCGGGCAAGCAGAACGCCCGGTACGTCGTGATCCTCGGCGAAGATGAAGTGAAGAACGGCACAGCCGGACTTAAAAACATGGATGCCGGCACGCAGGAGAGCGTGCCCCTGACGGACCTGGCCAAGGCGATCAAATAGGAGGAGAGCGGACGTGACCGAACCGATTCATGGCATCAAGCGCACCCATTTCTGCGGCGACATCAGCGAAGCTGAGGTCGGCCAGGTCGTTACCGTCAATGGCTGGGTCCAGCGGCGGCGTGACCATGGCGCCCTGATCTTTATCGACATGCGCGACCGGACGGGCCTCGTGCAGGTGGTCTTCGACTCCGAGGCGGCCGGCGAGATTTTCAAGAAGGCTGAGCAGGTGCGCAGCGAGTACGTGCTGGCCGTGCGTGGCCAGCTGGTGCTCCGGGCGCCCGAAGCGGTCAACCCGAACATGGCCACCGGAAAGTATGAGATCCGGGCGCAGGAGCTGCGGATTCTCAACCCGGCCAAGACCCCGCCCTTCTATATCCAGAATGATATCGATGTGGACGAGACCGTCCGCCTGAAGTACCGCTACCTGGACCTGCGGCGCCCTGAGATGCAGCAGAACCTCGTCCTGCGGCACCGGGTGGTCAAGACCGCCCGCGACTTCTTTGATGCGAACCGGTTCATCGAGATCGAGACGCCGATGCTGACCAAGTCGACGCCGGAGGGCGCCCGCGACTACCTGGTGCCCTCCCGCGTCAACCCTGGCAAGTTCTACGCACTGCCCCAGTCCCCGCAGCTGTTCAAGCAGCTCTCGATGGTGGCGGGCCTGGAGCGGTACGTCCAGATCGTCCGGTGCTTCCGCGACGAGGACCTGCGGGCCGACCGGCAGCCTGAGTTCACCCAAATCGACGTGGAGATGTCCTTCGTCGAGCGGGAGGATGTGCTCGGCCTCATGGAGGAGCTGGTCGCCAAGATCTTCAAGGAGGCCCTGGGCGTCCAGGTGCAGGCGCCCTTCCCCCGCATGACCTACGCGGATGCGATGGACAAGTACGGCTCGGACAAGCCGGACCTGCGTTTTGGCATGGCGTTTGTGA